>CAYSKR010000092.1:0-7559 GCA_964431675.1 uncultured Myxococcales bacterium | reverse complement strand
CTCGCGGGGCTGCCGACCGCGGCCGCGCTGGCGTCGCCCTGGCAACGCATCAAGCGCTTTCACGACAAGCTGGCTGAGTTCTCGGGCAAAGACGTCTGGGCGATGTTCTCCCCCGCCGACCGGGTGCTGCTGCAAGCGCACTACGATCTGCCAGCGCTCGAGACGCCCAAGCGGCTGGCCAGTCTGTCACCGTCGACCACCGCAGTGTCGCTGGCCGTGGTCGAGTGGGAGAGCGCGACGGTCGGACGTGATCGTCCGGCCCGCAACCGCCTGCCCAACGATTGTCCGCTGGCCATTAACAGCGGGAACCAGCCGACCGGCCTTTATGCCCACGCGTTCTCGCAGTACGTGTTCCGGCTGGCGAGATCCTGGAAACGGCTGTCCACACGTTATGCGCTGCAGGTAGGTCAGGCAGGCTCGGCGTTGTTCATCGTGCGCGGCGATGGCAAGGAACTGTTCCGGTCGTCGCTGGTCAAGGGTGCCACCGCTGCCATGGCCGACATCGACGTGAGCGCAGTGGACCGCCTGGAGCTGCTGGTTACCGACGGCGGCAACGGCAACCTGGCCGACATGGGACTCTGGATCGATCCGCAGCTAACGCGCTTTTGAGTTGTCCCTCTCGAATCGGACGCCGCGGCGAAAGTCGCTGGCCGTCGCGCGCCATTTGGGCTAGAGTGCGCGCCACTTTACCAAACAAAAAAGAGAGAGCGTGGAGCGTGAACGAATGGCGTTAGCAGCAGTTCGAAAAGCAGAAGTGGTCAAGAAGTACGCTCGCGGGCCCAAGGACACGGGCTCGCCTGAGGTGCAGATCGCGCTCATGTCCGCGCGCATCACGTATTTGACCGAGCATTTTCGGTCGCACGCCAAGGATCATCACTCACGGCGTGGGTTGTTGATGCTGGTCGGCCAGCGGCGACGGCTGCTGGACTACCTCAAGAGCGAGAGCGTCGATCGATACCGCACCATCATCGAACAGGTCGGCATCCGCAAGTAGGGCAAACAGGACAGCGAACCGGGCAGGGCGAGGCCAATCACGGCCGAGCAACGAAACCGCCCTGGTGATCGCGTTCGTCCTTTTTCCCGTGGGTTTGGCCGGCCGCAAATCGCGCGCGCCGGTTGCACCCCCGAGATGAGGGAGGAAGCGCCACCGGGGCACCAGCGAAGAACCAAGGAGAGACACAATGTTCATTCGAGAAGGTGTGGCATTCGGAGGCAAAGAGTTAACCATCGAGACCGGGCGGATGGCCAAGCAGGCCGATGGTTCGGTGGTCATGCGGCTAGGCGATTCGATGGTCCTGGTCACCGCGGTCGCGTCGGCGTCGGTGCGCCCCGGCATCGACTTCATGCCGCTGACGTGCGACTACCTGGAGAAGACGTCGGCTGCGGGCCGCATCCCGGGTGGATACTTCAAGCGCGAAGGTCGCCTGACTGAGATCGAGGTCTTGACCGCTCGCCTCATCGATCGGCCGTGTCGGCCGCTGTTTCCGAAGGGCTGGCGCTTCGATTCGCAGATCGTCGCGACCGTGCTGTCTGCGGACAAGGAGAATCCCACTGACGTGCTCGCCATGACCGGCGCGTCGGCGGCGCTGCATCTGTCCGACGTGCCTTTCGCCGCGCCGTTTGCGGGCGTGCGCGTTGGCCGAGTGAACGGCGAGTTCATCGCCAACCCGACCTTCGCCCAGCGCGCGGAGTCGGAACTGGACATGGTCATTGCGGCCAGCCGGGACGCCATTGTCATGGTTGAAGGCGCGGCGGCCGAGGCATCCGAGGAACTGCTGATCGATGCGTTGATGTTCGCGCACAAGGCGGCGCAGCCGCTCATCGACTTGCAGGACAAGCTGCGGGCGGCGGTCGGGAAGCCCAAGCGGGAATTCGTTCCGCCGGTCAAGGATGCAGCGCTGACGGCGCGCGTGGTGTCGTTTGCGAACCCCAAGATCGAAGGCGCGATGGCGATCCGCGAGAAGCAGGAGCGCTACACGGCGCTCGATCGCGTGTCGGCCGATACGCTTGACTCGCTCAAGGAAGAGTTCCCGGGCCGCGAAAGCGAGATCAAAGAGGCGGTGGAAGGCGCCAAGAAAAAGCACCTGCGCGAGCTGGTGCTGTCGACCAGCAAGCGCATCGACGGTCGCGCAACCGCAGAGATCCGCACCATCACGTGCGAAGTTGGCGTGTTGCCTCGCACCCATGGTTCGGCGTTGTTCACGCGCGGCGAAACCCAGGCGCTGGTGACCGCAACGCTGGGCACCAAGCGGGACGTGCAGCACATCGAGGGTCTCACGGCCGAGATCGACAAGACCTTCATGCTGCACTACAACTTTCCGCCCTACTGCACGGGCGAGGTCAAGCCGCTGCGCGGTGCGAGTCGGCGCGAGACCGGCCACGGTCACCTGGCCGAGCGCGCGGTCGCTCGCGTGTTGCCCAAGGATACGGATTTCCCCTACGTCGTTCGCATCGTGTCGGAGATCCTGGAATCGAACGGCAGCTCGTCGATGGCGTCGGTGTGCGGCGGATCGCTGGCGTTGATGGACGCGGGCGTGCCGATCCGGACGCCGGTCGCGGGCATCGCCATGGGCCTCATCAAAGAGGGCGATCGGGTCGCCATTCTTTCGGACATCCTGGGCGATGAAGATCACCTCGGCGACATGGACTTCAAGGTTTGCGGCACGCGAACCGGCATCACCGCGGTGCAGATGGACATCAAGATCCAGGGCCTGACGCGACAGATCCTCGAGCAAGCCCTCCGCCAGGCGCGCGAGGGCCGGTTGCACATCCTCGGCAAGATGGCAGAGGCGCTCGGTGCCCCGCGCGAGGAACTCAACCAGCACGCACCGCGCATTCACACGCTGCGCGTGCGGCCGGATCAGATCCGCGAGATCATCGGGCCGGGCGGCAAGACCATTCGCGGCATCACGGCGCAGACTGGCGTCGCGATCGACGTCGAGGACGACGGCACGGTGCACATCGCGTCGCCCGACGGCGCGGCAGCGCAGAAGGCCATCGACATCATCAAGGGCCTGACCACCGAGCCGGAGATGGGCGAGTTTTACCTGGGCCTGGTCAAGCGCATCGCCGACTTCGGCGCATTCGTCGAGATCCTGCCCGGCACCGATGGCCTCGTGCACATCAGCGAGCTGGACGAGCGGCGCGTGCAGTCCACTTCGGACATCTGCAAGGAGGGCGACGAGATGCTGGTGAAGGTCATTGGTATCGATCGCGCCACGGGCAAGATCCGGCTGTCGCGCAAGGAGTGCATCGGCAAGACGCCGGACGTGGTTCACAACTTTCGCGCCGCACCGCAGGCGTGACCACGGTCGTCCGCTTCAAACGGCTCCGCCGGGGCGCGGTGCTGCCCCGGTACATGACGCCCGGGGCAGCCGGGATGGATCTGACGTCCGCTGCGGATGAGCCCATCGTCATGGAGCCCGGGGCACGTCTCGACGTGCCCACCGGGTGGGGCATCGAGCTCCCCGATGGCCACGAGGGCCAGGTGCGCCCGCGTTCGGGCCTGGCGCGAAAGACCGGCGTCACGGTGGCCAACGCGCCGGGCACGATCGACAGCGACTACCGCGGCGAGCTGGTGGTGTTGCTGATCAACCTTGGACCGGAGCGCCATGTGATCGCGCCGGGTGATCGCGTCGCCCAGTTGATCATTGCGCCGGTCACTCAGGCCACGGTGCAGGAAGTTGATTCGCTGTCCGACACGTCGCGCGGCACCGGCGGGTTCGGGCACACGGGATAGTCGCGGCCGCAGCGCATGACGGGCCCGTGCATATTGCATGCAGCGGTGCGATAGTCCTGCGGCATGAGTGACGCGCGCATCGCTGCCGGGATCGTCGGGATATCCGGCTATTCGGGCATGGAGCTCGCCCGGATTCTGGCCGCGCACCCGAACTTTGATTTGCGGCTGGCGGTCACCGACCGATGGGCGGGACAGGCACTGGGCGAAAAACTGCCGCTCGGTGGCGCAACTGCATCAATCGTGTGCCTGTCGCAGGCCGAAGGGGTGAAACGGTTCGAGGGTTTGCAGGTCGTTTTTCTGTGTACGCCGCACGAAGCGTCGATGCAGATTGCTCCGTCGTCGCTGGCCGCGGGTGCGCGGGTGGTGGACCTGTCCGGCGCCTTTCGTTTGCCGGCGTCCGAGTACCCTAAGTGGTACGGCTTTTCGCACGGGAACCCGGCGCTGCTGGCGGAGGCCGTGTACTCGATGCCCGAGGTCACGCAGAACCAGTGGCGGTTGCCTGCGGCGCGCCTGGTGTCGAACCCGGGCTGCTACGCGACGGCCGCCACGCTGGCGGTGTTGCCGCTTTTGCGCGCCGGCCTGATTGAACCCGGCAGCCTGATCGTCGATGCCAAGAGCGGCACGACGGGCGCGGGCCGGAAAGCCACCGAAGACATGTCGTTTTCCGAGGTGGGGGAGGACTTTCGCGCGTATCGGATCCTGCGCCACCAGCACACGCCCGAGATCGAGCAGGCGCTCACGGCGGGCGGCGTGGCCAAGGCGAACGTGGTGTTGACGCCGCACCTGTTGCCCGTGCGGCGTGGGATCTTGGCGACGGCATACGGCAGACTCACCGCCACGGGACGCGCAAGTGATCCGGGTGCGGCGGCCACCCGTGCCATGGAGGACTTCGCGCGCGGCAAGCCGTTCATGCGGGTGTTGCCCGCCGCCGAGGTCACCTTGCGCGCGACGGTGGGAACGAACCGGGTTGCCCTGGGTGCCGCCGCCGACATCGATCGCGGGATCGTCGTGTCCTTGGCGTCGCTCGACAACCTGGTCAAGGGTGCCGCCGGGCAGGCGGTGCAGAACGCGAACTTGATGTTTGGCTTGCCCGAAACGACTGGCCTTTTGTAGCCCGCCCCCCCCCCCCCGAGCCAAGGAGACCCAATGCCGAAACTGACCGAACGGCCGGCCTGGAAGGCGCTGCAAGAGCACCGTCGCCGCATGGACGGCGTGCATCTGCGCGACCTTTTTGCCGCCGACCCGGGCCGTTTTGCCCGCTTCACGCTGCGCTTCGAAGACTTTCTTGTCGACGTCTCAAAAAACCGCATCACCGACGAAACGCTATCGCTGTTGATGCAACTCGCCCGAGAAACTGGCGTGACCACCCTGCGCGACCGCATGTTTATCGGTGACAAGATCAACATCACCGAAGAACGCGCGGTTTTGCACACGGCGTTGCGCAACCGCAGCGGCCGCCCGATTCACGTCGATGGCAAGGACGTGATGGCGGACGTGCAGCGCGTGCTTGGCAAGATGCGCTCGTTCAGCGAGGCCATCAGAACCGGCGCGTGGCGTGGCCACACCGGTGAGCGCATCAGCAGCGTCGTCAATATCGGTATTGGCGGCTCGGATCTTGGCCCGGTGATGGTCACCGAGGCCTTGCGGCCGTACCGCAGCGCCGACCTGCGGCTGTCGTTCGTGTCCAACATCGACGGCACGCACATGGTCGAGACGCTCAAGCGATGCGATCCGGCACGCACCCTGTTTTTGGTCGCATCAAAAACCTTCACGACGCAAGAAACGATGACCAACGCTCGAACGGCGCGCGCGTGGTTGGTCGACAAACTTGGCAGCGACGCCGCCGTGGCGCGCCATTTTGCGGCGCTGTCGACGAACGCAGAGCTGGTGTCGAAGTTCGGCATCGACACCGCGAACATGTTCGAGTTCTGGGACTGGGTTGGCGGCCGCTACTCGCTCTGGAGCGCCATCGGCCTGTCGATCGCCATCGCCATCGGGATGGACCGGTTCGAGGCGCTGCTAGAGGGGGCGCACGCAGCGGACGAGCACTTTCGCACCGCGCCCTTGCAGCAGAACATTCCGGTCATCCTGGCGTTGCTTGGCGTCTGGTACACCAATTTCTGGGGTGCCGAGACTCACGCTGTCTTGCCGTACGACCAGTACCTGCACCGCTTCGCCGCGTACTTTCAGCAGGGCGACATGGAATCGAACGGCAAGGCCACGGATCGCGATGGGCGCGCCATCGCTGATCACGCGACGGGGCCCATCATCTGGGGCGAGCCGGGCACCAACGGGCAGCACGCATTTTATCAACTTATCCACCAGGGCACGCGCGTCGTGCCGTGCGATTTCATCGCCTCGTGCGAGAGCCACAATCCGGTTGGCGAGCATCACCTGATGTTAATGTCGAACTTCTTCGCGCAGACCGAGGCGCTGATGCGCGGCAAAACTCGCGCAGAGGCGCACGCGGAACTTCTCGCTCGCGGCGTGACGGGTGACAAGGCCGAGCAACTGGCGGTGCATCGGACGTTCCCGGGCAACCGCCCGAGCACCTCGATCATGATGCAGAAGCTGACGCCGCGGGCGCTCGGAACGTTGATCGCTTTTTACGAACACAAAATCTTTGTCCAGGGCGCGGTCTGGAACATCAACAGCTACGACCAGTGGGGCGTCGAACTCGGCAAAGAGCTCGCCGGCAAGATCTTGCCCGAGCTGGTCGCGCGGACTGGCGGCGCTGGCCACGACGCCTCGACCAGCGGCCTCATCGCCGAGTTCAACGCCCGCCGACCATGACGTGCGCCGCAAGGTAGAACCATTGCCGTGCCAGTGACCACCCTGCTGCGACATGACGTCGGCGCGATCGTGGATTCCGGCACGCGCCGCGCGGTGGCCAAGCTGCTGCGGGCCGCGTTGCGAACCAGCGACCGGGCGTCCTGTTCCGTCACCATCGTGTACACGGGCGACCAGGAGATCCGGACGCTCAACCGCGACTATCGCCAGATGGACCGGGCCACCGACGTGCTGAGTTTTCAGCTCCAGGAACTCTCCGGTGAGTCCGACCCGGCCGGGGTCGGCGTGGAACTCGGCGACATCGTGATCTCGGTGCAAACGGCGCTGCGCCGCGCCGGGCGCAAGAGGTTACCGGCTGAGCTGGCCCGCCTCGCGATCCATGGCCTGTGTCACCTCTTTGGTCACGATCACAAGCGGCCCGCCCAGGCGCGCATCATGTTCGCCCTGGAGCGTCGGCTGCGCCGGGCCGCGCCGCACCAACGTTGATGATGAAAAGTGGCGACCGTGATATGTGCGGGGCCCATGAAAACGGTATGCCAGCTTCTCGTTTGAAAGTTACGTCGCGCAGCCCGGCAAGACGATCGATCCCGTATCGATTCATTCGGCGCGCCTGTTTGCCGACGAGTTGTTTGCGTTGACCAAAGAGACCGGCCTGTCGGCAAGCGTCGAAGCGCTGTTCAACCTGAACAAGGAAAGTGCGCTCGACGCTGCGGACGAAACCGGCGCGCAGGGCGACGTCAAGGCGTTCAAGGATACGCGCGTGATCGGCAAGCTTGGGGTGACCACGACCTTGTGGAAGAGCCTGAGCCTGGGCCTCGGCTTCACCCTCAAGTACGACCAAAACCCGGCACCACGCCCCATCCCGGGATCGGCGGGCGGCGCGAAGTACGTGGCGGGTTATCAGCCGTTCGCCAACAAGATGGATACGCTGACCGAGGCGACGCTAATCTTCACGTTTCTTTAGGCCCCCGCTGCCTGCGCGTATTGCAAGGAGGTCGCAGGCGGCGTTTTGCGGCGGAAATTGCCGGCG
>CAYSKR010000091.1:0-19075 GCA_964431675.1 uncultured Myxococcales bacterium | reverse complement strand
GCACATCGGTCAGGCGGATGCCCGCAAGCGCCCCGATCACCATATCGCCCGGCTCGTGCAGAGTGATGCGGCTCATGCGGTGCAACGACACCGGCCGCGCGTTGGGCACCGCCGCCGGGCCGTGATGCAGCTTGGTGCCATTGCCAAACACGTGCAGGGGACGCTTGTCCGCGTCTGCTGCCACCGCGAGCGCGGCCAGCGCCGCTTCGGATGTTGGTTCTTCGATCATTGCGTCGGTCACGGCTGCTCTCAGTGTCCGATCGGAAGTTTTCGCCCGTGGCCGCTGCCAACTTCAACGCACGCCCCCGGCGTGGGCAAGACCTTGCCGGGGTTGGCAAGGCCCAGTGGGTTCCAGACGTCGCGCAGTCGGCGCATCTCGGCGAGATCCTGCTCGCCGAACATTTGCCCCATGTAGCCGATTTTCTCGAAGCCGATGCCGTGCTCTCCGGACAATCCGCCGCCGACGCTGAGCACGAGGCTCAAGATGGCGTCGCCCGCCTGCCTGACGCGATCGATGACGCCGGCCTCGCGCTCGTCGTACAGGACGACCGGGTGCAGGTTGCCGTCCCCGGCATGGAACACGTTGCCGATGGTGACGCGGTACTTCTCGGCGATCGCCAGAATCCCCGACAACACTTCCGGCAGGCGCGTGCGCGGAATGACCCCGTCGTGCGTGTAGTAATTGGGCGCCAGCCGCCCGAGAGCGCCAAACGCCTGCTTGCGGCCCTTCCACAGCTTGGCCCGCTCGGCGTCGTCCTTCGCGAGTCTCACTTCGCGCGCGCGGCTGTCCTGGCAGGCCGCTTGCACCCGTTCGGCCTGCTCCCCGACGTCGTCCGCCAGGCCATCGACTTCCACCAGCAGGACCGCGGCCGCGTCCTCGGGAAAGCCGGCGTGAATGTATGCCTCGACCGCGCGCAGGGTGATCTGGTCGATCATCTCGATCGCCGCCGGCAGGATCCCCCGCCGCAGAATCTCGGTCACGCCGGTGCATGCGTCGTGGACGCTGTCGAAAATCGCCAGCACCGTCTTGACGCCCTCGGGGTTGGGCAAGAGGCGCACCAGGATTTTGGTCGCGATGCCAAACGTCCCCTCGCTGCCGACGAACGTCGACACCAGATCGTAGCCCGGGCGATCCGGCACCACGCCGCCCAGCTCGACGATCGATCCGTCCGGCAACACGACTTCAAGCCCAAGAATGTGGTTGGTGGTGACGCCATACTTGAGCGTGTGCGGCCCGCCGGAGTTCTCGGCCACGTTGCCGCCACTGGTGCATGCGTTCTGGCTCGAAGGGTCGGGGGCGTAGTGCAGGCCGGCCGCCGCGACCGCACGGGTCAGGTGTACGTTGACCACCCCGGGACCGACCCAGGCCTGACGGTTGGGCAAGTCGATCTCGTGGACACGGTTCATGCGCGCGGTCGAGATCGACAGGCTGCCCACTGCCACCGCGCCACCGGAAAGCCCGGTGCCCGCACCGCGCGCGACGAAAGGCATGCGACGGGCGTGGCAGGACTTCACGACTGCGGAAACTTCTGCGGTCGTCTCGGGAAACACCACCGCCAGCGGCAACGCTCGATCCAACGTCTGGCCGTCGCATTCATACGCGAACAGGTCTTCGGGCGTGGTGAGGAGACGATCCGGCGGCAAGAGCGCGCGCAGATCACGCAGCAGGCCGTCGCGGTCGCCTGCGATGGCGGGCATGGACGCAGCAGCGACGGCGGATAGCGTCGTGGCGGTCATCGGCAGGGCAGGTTCAGTCGCGCGCTGTTTCACGGGAATGGAGTGCCTACCGCCCCTGGTCCGGCGGCGCAACCGCCACGTGAGTCTGGCGCACGAACAACACCAACGCCAGCAGGCCAATGACGACCGCGAGCCACAGCGTCGCGCCGCGGGTCAGGAACGTGGCCGCCGCGGCGGATCCGCGATCGAGGCCACTGCCGTAACTTCCCAGCAGCGCCAGCATCACCGCTTCGCTGACGCCGAGGCCGCCGGGCAAAAATGACAGCGCGCCGGCGACGGTCATGGCGGCGTAGATCCAGGTCGAGTCGAACAGCGCGATGGTCGCGCCAGGAAATCCACGCACCACGGCCAGCAACGCAACACATTCGAGAAACCAGGCGATCAACGACAGCCCAAGTGCGATCAACATCGGTGCGGGCCGCAACATCGCCGCCGTGCTGCGATGGACCTCGTCGAACTTGGCGGCCCAGCGTCGCAGGCCCGGGATCTTCGCCGTGGCCGTCAGAAGCGGCGTGGACAGACGTTTGACGGAGATCACGATCAGGCCCGCCACCACCAGGCCCGCTCCGATGCCAAGGACACGCCGCAGGTTCGGCGAAAGTTGCGCCATGCCGACGGCGGCCAGCAGCATCAGCGCCAGCAGATCCGTCACCCGTTCCGCGACCACGATGGAAGCGGTGCGCGCGGCCGGGACACCGCGCGACGTGCGCAGCAGCAACGCCTTGATCGCCTCGCCCATCTTTCCCGGCGTGACCGTCAGCGAGAAGCCGGCAAGAAACACCAGCAAACTCTCGCTCACAGGAACGTCGATCGCGAGCACGCGCAGGTAATACTGCCAGCGCACGAAGCGCAGCAGGTAGTTGAGCAGCGCGAGGACCACCGCCAGCGCGAAGCCCGACCACGCAAACGAGTCCAGCGCCGCCACCACGCGCCCGGCATCGGCCCAGATCGACATGCCGACGTAGATCGTCACCCCGGCGGCGAGCCCCAAAACCACGCGAATCAACAAGCTCTTCACGGCAGGGCGCGCATCAAAGCACGTAACCCCGCGCAACAAGAAGGATTTCACTCGATAAAAAACCCCGTGACGCCGGGGCTGCTGCGGCGTCTATTCTGGTGCAATGGTAGACCAGGAAGCTCAGCTCATCGACCAGGCGCGTCGGGGCAGCGTCGATGCGTTCGCCCAGATCGTGCGCCGCTACCAGGCGCGGGTCCGGGCCTACGTTGCCGGGCACCTGATGGGGTCGTCCGTGGCCGACGACCTCTCACAAGAGGTGTTCCTGGCGGCGTTTCGCTACCTGGGCGGCTACCGGGGCGAAGCGGCGCTCGGAACTTGGCTGCTCAGCATCGCGCGCAACCAGATCATCAGTTACCTGCGCACCGAGACGCGGCGGCACCAGCGGGAAGGCAAGTCGCTTGAGGCCCTGCTGTTGCCAATGGCCACAGCGGCGGCGGATGAAGACGAAACCGAACTCGCTCAGCGCGAGCGCGAGATCATGGCCCTGCAGCGCTGCGTCGAGCGGCTGGCTCCGGCGAGCGCGAAGGTGGTCCGCGACCACTACTTCGGCGCGCGATCGATCGTCGACATCGCGAGCGATCTGGGCAAGCAGGCAGGATCGGTGCGGATGCTGCTGCTGCGCGCGCGCGCGGCTCTGCACGAATGCATCGAACGCAACGCGGCGTCGGAGACGCTCGACTGATGGACGACCAGCAGGATGACCGCGACGAGCTGCGCGCGCGCTGGGCGCTGGGCGAAAGTCTGACCGAAGAGGAGAAACGGTCACTCGCTCAAGCCGCGTTCGACGACGCGGCCTTGCGTGCGGCGCTGGTGCGCGATCAGCGCGTGTCCGGAATGTTGCGCGCGCTCGGACGCGCATCCGTCGACCAGGATGTCTTTGCAAAACGTTTCGTCGCGCGCGTCGCCGCCGAGCGCAACGGCGGCAAGTTCGTTGCCACGGTGAAGCGCCGGATAGAGCATCCGTCAGGGCCGACTCGAACCCCGACCGCCAATCGGTGGCGCTTCGCCTGGCTGGTTCCGGCTTTCGGTCTTGCCGCGGCGGCGATGCTGCTGTTCCGGCCGGGCGCTGGGCCCAAGAGCGTCCGGATCGTCGAGGAACCCGTGGCGGTGGTGCAGGCTCCGAGTCCGATTGTCGCTGCGGTGCAGCCGAGCGCGCCGGGGCGTCCAGGCTCGGCGAGACCCGGGCACATTCAGGAAGTGACCGGCAGCGCCGTTCTGGTGTCCGGGCGGGGCCGCAATCCGGCGCTGGCGGGCAATGGCATCGAGGCGGGCGAGGCCCTTGTAACCGTCGGGCCTGACAGCGCGGCAACTGTGATGCACTCGGGTGGTGCGCGCTTGCGCCTGGGCGCGTCGACCGTGCTGACGCTGTTTGGCGCGGCGGCAGCGGCAGACGCGGTCGAGGGCAACGTCACGGAGGCCACGGCCCAGGGTTTCCTGACCCGCGGCACGCTCGCTGTCGAAGGATTCCCGGCCGTGTTCGCGCTGGTCAGCCCCCATGCCACGGTGCGTGCGGAAGGGCGTCGCTACACCATCACGGTGGCGGAGAAGTCCACCCGCGTCGAGGTGCTCGACGGTCGGGCGCAGATCACCGGCATGCAAGGGGCGCGGCCGACTACCGTGACGAGTCGTCAGGAAGCGTTTGTGGTTGAGGGCGACGTGGGTGCCGGGATCAAGGCCGTCGCCAGCGTCACCGTGTCACGCAACGACGCCGCCGTGGTGTTTCTCGTCGGCAAGCTGGCGCTGACGCCACTCGAACAGGAGGTCAAGAAGCGCATCGAGGCACTTGGACTGCCTGTGCAAGCGCGGCGCGAATTGAAGGCGGCGGAGGTGGATCTGGCCGCAGTCAAGTTGGTCATCATCTCGAACACGGTTCATTCGCCGAATGTGAATGCGGCGCAGCTTGGGCTAGCGGGGGTTCCGATCTTGACCTGGGAGCCGACCACGTACGGCGAGCTGGGCATGACCGGCACGAACAAGCAACCGGACTGCGGCTGGCAGACTGGAGATGGTGACCTTGTGATCAAGACTCCGGGCCATCCGTTGGCGGCTGGACTATCCAAGACGGTTGTGGTGATGAAGACTGTGATCGCCTGGCCCTACGGCGTCCCCGGGCTCTACGCACAGTGGATAGCCATTCACCCGCGCCGGCCCACCCAGGCCATGATTTTTGGGTACGAAAAAGGGGTGCCGATGCCGGGCTTGGCGGCGGCACCGGCGCGCCGGGTGGCGTTCTTCTTCCATGGCGGCGCTGTCGCCGACGTGACCGAACAGGGCTGGGCGCTTTTTGACGCCGCAGCGCGTTGGTGCACGGAATAATGCGTTGGCTACCAGAATGTTCGTGACGGTGGGCGTGATCCGGCGTCACTATATTAGTAGGGCGTGAGAATCGATCGATCTGCTGGGTAGCAATCAGGAGGTAGCGATGACCGAGGTAACTGCATCGTCTAGTTGGTCTGGCCGCGTGTCACTGGCGGCAGGTGTACTGGCCCTGACCCTGGGTTGCACGGAGGGTATGTCGCCTGGTGGCCCCGCGCCCACCGGGATGGCCGCAACTCTGGACTCGCCGGAACTCGCTCCTCCAGGTGCCATGCGGCGCCTGTCGAAGCGCGAGTTCGACGCCACGGTTTTTGACTTGCTGGGTGACACCAGCCGTCCTGGAAGCATCAACCTGGGCGACTACGATTCCAAGAACCCATTCGACAACGATTACGCCAGCCTTTCAATCGACTACGAGAATGTCGCGGGCATCGAACGCGCCGCCGGCGACATTGTGCAGAGGGTGCTCGCGAGCGCCGACAAGCGACGCGCCGTGTTTGGCTGCGATCCGAGTGGCCCAACCGATATGACGTGCTTCCGGACCTTCATCGGCAAGTTTGCACAGCGCGCGTTTCGCCGAGCGGTCGATGCCGATGAGTTGGCGAAATACGAAACCTTGTTCACGGCCAATGTGAAGCTGGACAACGACTTCAACCTGGCCGCAGGCGTCGTCCTGCAGAGCGTGTTGCAAGATCCCGAGTTCATCTATCGGGTGGAGCGGGGAACGCCGGTCGCGGGTGGTGTCACGAAGCTCGACGGCTGGTCGATGGCCAGCCGTCTTTCCTACACGCTGTGGGGCACCATGCCGGACGATGCCCTGTTCGCGGACGCGGCTTCGGGCGCGTTGCTGACGACGCCCGGGGTTGCCGCTGCCGCCAAGCGGATGATCGCGGCGCCAAGGGCCATGGAGGTCATCACCTCCTTTCACACGTTGCTGTTGGAAATCGACCCCCGTCCCAACGTGAAGGCAGCCGACCTCAAGGTGGCTGAGTCGAAGGCGCTGGTGGCGCGCATCTTCAAGGAAGCCCGTCCATGGCAGGACTTCCTCCGCCTCGGCGAGACATTCGTCAACGCGGAGCTTGCGGCACTTTACAAACTACCGGCTCCAGCGGTGCCGGCGGGGCAGTCTGGCTGGGTGGTCTATCCGGCGGCCTCCGGGCGCAAGGGGTACCTGGGTCACGGATCGTTCTTGTCGAACGGCGTCCTCGGTGTCGAAACCAGTCCGACCTTGCGGGGGAAGGTGGTCCGGGAACGCTTTCTTTGCACCCCGATGCCGCAGCCACCTCCGGAAATCGCGGCGGTAGCTGCGGCTCCGCCGGTGGGCACGGGATGCAAGGTGGTTCGTTACAGTGCCCATAGCGCGGATGCGAAGTGCGCCGGCTGCCACCAGCCGATGGATCCCATCGGCTTTGGCCTGGAGAACTTCGATCCCGAGGGAACCTATCGGGCCGGGGAAGCGGGTCGCACGGATTGCCCGATCAGCGGCGACGGCGAGGTGAAGGGCCTGGCTGCGGACGGCAAGTTCAAGGGGCTGACTCAGCTCGCCGATCTGCTGGCGCGATCTCCCGAGGTTGGGGACTGCATGGTGCAGCAGTTCTACAAGTTCGCCATCGGGTCGAGCCAGCTTGACGCTCGAGGAATGCAGTTCGCCAAGCTCCTGGCCGCCAAAGTGAAAGCCGGCAACGGCGACTTCACGATGCAGGATCTTGTCCAGACGATGGTGACCGCCGAGGCATTCCGTTTCAGCAACTAGGAGGATGAACATGGCTCTTCGCTGGATTGATCGACGCATGGTACTTCGTGGCATGGGCGGCATTGCCGTCGGCTTGCCCGTCATGGAGGCGATGGGACTTGGCGTCCGCAAGGCGGAAGCGCAAGCGAACCTGCGCCCGGCGCGGTTCATGTTGTCGTGGCTGGGAACGTCGCTCAGCGGCGATGGCGAGCGCACGAACGTCGTCGTCCCGACGCAGATGGGTCCCGGCTACGAGCGGACAATTGGGCTGGCGGGGTTGTTCGATCAAGGGGTCAACGGCGACGTGATGGTGGTCAGCGGCTTGAAGTTCGCCCCAATTGGAACTTCTTTTCATTACGCGACCATCCAGGCCCAGCTTTGCGGTAAGAACGCTGGCGAGAGCGAGGCGCCCCGCGAGCCGACTGCCGACCAACTGGTGGCGGATGTCATCGCCGACAAGAACCAGATTCGCCTCTTGCCCTACCGTTTGCAGATGGGCTACGAGCCCGGCCATAACGGTTTGAATGGCCAGCAGTCGTTCAAGAAGGGGTCGTCGCCGGGCAGGACGTCGGGGGTGACGCCGGCGGTCAGTCGCAAGGCAGCCTACGACGCGTTGTTCACCGGTTTCATGCCTCCGGCGGTTGCCGGGAGCCCGACGCCGATGGTCGACCAGGAGGCAGTCAAGCGGTTGCGCCGCAGGTCGGCGGCGCTCGACTTCGTGGGTGGGCAGGTCAGCACCTTGCGAGGCAAGGTCGGGGCTGCCGACAAGGCGCGCCTGGATGAACACCTCAACGCCATTCGCGAACTCGAAAAGCGCCTTGCCGGTACCGGCACGCCTGCGGCCAACTCGGCTCCGGCGATGGGCTGCCGGGCTCTCGACCAACTGGCGCTGACCGAGGCGGCGCCACCTGCCGGGACGTACACCTACAACAACGAGAAAGAACGTGGCGACATCTTCGCCGATCTCATCGCCATGGCGTTTCGCTGCGATCGCACGCGGGTCATCCCGTACATGCTGACCGAGTGGAAGTGCTACCTGAACAGCGCTGCCTTTGTGCCCGGCAGGCAAGACGACGTCCACGCGCTGACCCACAGCAAGGTCAAGGCGCTGCAGGTCGGGCAGTCGGTCAACTTCTTCGTCGAGCAGTGGGCCAAGGTCGTCGCCAAGTGCAAGATGGTGATGGAGGGCGACCAGCCGCTGCTAAATCGGTGCGCCTTCGTGATGATCATGGAAGGTGGCTTCGTGCCCAAGCAATCGGCGCACATCACCGACGGAATGATGGTGCTGGTCGCGGGACGTGCCGGTGGGCTCAAGGCTGGCCAGCACATCCAGGCCGTCGGACAGCACCCGGGTGCGGTCGTGCTGACGGCGATGAGAGCGGTCGGTTACAACACCGGGCCACTAGGGGACATCACGCAGCCGGTGGCGACGATAGTCGGCTGACGAAGTTCGCGAACCCGGTGCCCCGCGCTAAGATCCGGGGCGATGTCCAAGGCTCTCGCCCGCCAGAGCCCCGAGCCGACCCTGTGCGGCTGGGGGCGAATCCCCGCACCGGGGCGCGAGGTGTGCGGCGAGAATCTGGAGATCGTCACGCGCGGTGCCGTTCTGTCGCGCGGCCTCGGCCGATCGTACGGCGATTCGTCGCTGCCGGCGCAGCCGGGCGATCGCGTCGCGGGCACGCGGCTGGCAAACCGGATCATCTCGTTCGACGCCGCATCAGGTGTCCTGCGCACCGAGGCGGGGTTTTCGCTCGCCGAGATGAACCGCCTTTTCATTCCCCGCGGCTTCTTCACGCCGGTCACGCCGGGCACCCAGTTTGTCACGGTGGGCGGCATGGTTGCGTCGGACATCCACGGCAAGAACCACCACCGCGACGGGTGCTTCGGCGCGCACGTCCGCGCCCTGAAGATGCGCGTCGCGGATGACAGCGTCATCGAGTGTTCGGCGGCGACACACCCCGATCTTTTTCTCGCGACGCTGGGCGGCATGGGCCTGACCGGTCACATCCTGGAGGTCGAGTTCACGCTGGCGCGGATCTCAAGCCCCTGGATAAAGATGGAAAGCTGGCGGGTCGGCAACATTGACGAGTATCTCGCCGCCTTGACCGAGGCAGCGGCCTTGTGGCCGATGACCGTGGGCTGGATCGACTGCGTCACGAGCGGACGATCGATGGGGCGCGGTTACTTGATGGCTGGCCGCTGGGCGACGCCTGACGAAGCGAACCCGGACCCACCACCCGAGCCGCGCAAGAAGACGCTGCCATTCGACGCGCCCAACTGGGCCATCAATCCGGTCACGGTGAAGCTTTTCAACAGCGCGGTCTACTGGTGCCACATGCCGCGGAAGAAAAGCGGGCGGCAGTCGCCGGACACGTTCTTTTATCCGCTCGACGCGATTCTGCACTGGAACCGCGCCTACGGATCGCGCGGCTTCACCCAGTACCAGTGCGTGTTGCCACGCGCGGCGGGCGCAAGGGCGGTGCGCGAGTTCATGCAGCGCCTGACCCAGTTGCGCTGCGCCTCGCCGGTGTGCGTGATCAAGGACTGCGGTCCGCAGGGCAAGGGCCTGCTGTCGTTTCCGCTCGAGGGCACGTCGATCGCCGTCGACATCGCGGTGACCTCTGACATCCAGCGCATCGTCGACACGCTCAACGAATTCGTGGTCGCGGCCGGGGGGCGCATCTACCTGACCAAGGACCGCTTCACCACGCGCGAGCACTTCGCCGCCATGGAGCCGCGCCTGGACAGCTTCCAGGAAGTGCGGCACAAGTGGGATCCACAGCGGCGCTTTCGCAGCGCCCAGTCGGTGCGCGTGTTCGGCGACAAGGCATGAAGACGGTCATTCTCGGAGCTACCAAGGGCATGGGCCGCGCGCTGGCGCAGCGGATGGCGGCGCGCGGCGACGAGGTTTTTCTGCTGGGCCGTGACGCGGCCGAGCTGAAAAAAAGCGCGGCCGACGTGAAAGCGCGGCACCCGCAGGGCAAGGACGCCGGGTTCGCGGCGTGCGATCTGGAGAAGCCCGAGGGCTTTGCAGCGGCCCTCGATGCGGCCGAGCAGCACCTGGGGGGCCTTGAGGCGGTGGTCGTCACGGCGGGTCTGTTCGCGACCCAGGACGCGCTTGAAAAAGATGTCGAACTCGCGCGGCGAATTCTCACGGCGAACCACGCCAACACCGTGGTGTTCTGCGAGCACGCGCGCAAACGTTTGCTGGCGCGAAGCGGGGGCAAGCTGGTCGTGTTCTCGTCGGTGGCGGGTGACCGTGGCCGCAAGCCGGTCATCATTTATGGGTCGAGCAAGGCGGGGCTGTCGGCGTACCTTGAAGGGCTCGACCACAAGTTCCACGCGCAGGGACTGCACGTCCTTTGCGTCAAGCCTGGCTTCGTCAAAACCGGCATGACCGAGGGTCTGCGCCCGCCGCCGTTTGCCGGCGAGCCCGACGGCGTTGCCCGCGACGTGCTGGCCGCCATGGATCGAGGCAAGCCGCTGCTCTACACGCCCGGCATGTGGGCGTTGGTGATGGCGATCATCAAGCGCCTGCCGCGGTTCGTGATGCGCAAGATTGGGTTTTGAGCGAACCTGATGCCGTTTTTTTCCACCAACGCACCGCCGCCCAAACGCGTGGTACCGTAGCGAACGCGTTGACCAGAATACGTGTTGCACCGGCTGAGCCCGCGATCCGGCTGCGTTCGTTGCCGGGCGCTGCGCTCCGCGAAACGTGGCGCGAGGGCTATCACCTCGCTGACTTGCGGCGCGACGCGCTCGCGGGGGTGGTCGTCGGAATCGTGGCGCTGCCGCTGGCGATGGCGCTCGCGGTCGCGGTGGGTGCGCCGCCGCAATACGGCCTGTACACCGCGATCGTGGGCGGGTTTCTCACCGCGGCGCTCGGCGGATCGCGCACCCAGGTGACCGGGCCCACCGCTGCGTTCGTCGTCATCCTCGCGCCGATTTATGCCCAGAATGGGCTGCCCGGGTTGTTGCTGTCGGGCGTCCTGGCGGGCGTGATCTTGATCCTGATGGCGGCGCTGCGCCTCGGGCGATTGATCGAATTTGTGCCCCATCCAGTGACCACGGGCTTCACCGCCGGCATCGGCACCGTGATTGCAACGCTGCAAATCAAGGACATGTTGGGCCTGCATTTGGCGTTCACCCCCAATCATTTCATCGAGCGCGTGCTGGCGATGGGGCAGGCACTGCCGACGGCTTCGGGCTGGGAGGCACTGGTGGGAGTCTTCACGCTGGCGGTGCTCGTGCGCTGGCCGCGCGTGTCGCACAAGGTGCCTCCAGCGCTGATCGCGCTTCCGGCTGCGGCCGTTCTCGCCGCCCTGCTTGAACTATGCGTGCCGGGTGCGCAAATCACGACCATCTCGGAGCGCTTCAGCACGATCATCGACGGCCAGTTGGTCGCGGGCATTCCCCGCCGACCGCCGATGTGGATCTGGCCCTGGGCAGCACCTGCCGCCGCAGGGCAACACTTCGTTCTTTCGCTCGATCTGTTGCGCGACCTGCTGCCCGGTGCGTTTGCCATCGCCATGCTCGGAGCCATCGAGTCGCTGCTGTCGGCGGTGGTCGCCGATGGCATGACCCGCACCCGCCACAACCCCGACGCGGAGATTCTCGGGCTCGGAATCGCCAACGTGCTCACGCCGTTCTTCGGCGGCATTCCCGCCACCGGTGCCATCGCGCGCACGGCCACCAATATTCGGTCGGGCGGTCGTTCACCCGTCGCCGCGATGGTTCATTCGGTGACCGTGCTGCTCGCCGTCCTCGCGCTGGCACCGGCCATCGGCACGTTGCCCATGTCATCGCTCGCCGCGCTGCTGCTGCTCGTCGCCTGGAACATGTCAGAGGTGAAACACTTCATGCACATGGTGCGCGTGGCGCCGCGTCCCGATGTCGCGGTGTTGCTCACCTGCTACGGGCTCACGGTGATCTTCGACATGGTGATCGCCGTGACGGTGGGCGTGGTGCTTGCGGCCTTGCTGTTCATGCAGCGCATGGCCGAGGTCACCCAGGCGCGTTTCGTCGCAGGCGACCCGGCCGACGGCTCCGACGCGGCCACCGGATCGGTGGGCAAGTTGCCTCCGGGCGTGGTGGTGTACGACATCTCGGGGCCCCTGTTTTTCGGTGCTGCGCAAAAGGCGATGGCGGCCCTGGGGCTGGTCGACAAGGTGCGCGCGGTGGTGTTGCGGCTCGATCACGTGCCCGCGATGGACTGGGCCGGCCTGGTGGCGCTCGAAAGCGCTCTGGCGGAACTCCAGCAGCGCGGCACCCTGGTGGCCATCACGGGCCTACAGGCGCAACCGGCGTCAGTGCTCGCGAACGCCCACATCGAGGATCAGCCGGGTAAACTGATGGTGCGCAAGACGCTCGCCGAAGCATTGGCCGAAATTGGTCTGGCGAGCGGCCCGCCTGTGGAACCGGCGTCAGCGCCGCCGTAGCGCGTGCATCACTTGGCCGCGCCAGGCTGGGGCACGATGCGCAGGTACGGCTTGACCTGCTTCCAGCCGCCCGGGAACAGCGTCTTGGCCTCGTCGTTCGACACCGCCGTGACGATGATGACGTCCTGGCCCGGCTTCCAGTTGACTGGCGTGGCGACGCGGTGCTTCGCCGTCAGTTGCATCGAATCGATGACGCGGAGAATCTCGTCGAAGTTGCGGCCGGTGGTCATCGGGTACGCGAGGGTCAACTTGATCTTCTTGTCGGGCCCGATGACGTAGACGGTGCGGACCGTCTGGTTGTCGCCTGCGGTGCGCCCGCTGGCGTCGCCGGTCGCCTCGGCGGGCAGCATGTCGTACAACTTCGACACCGCGAGCGAGGGATCGCCGATCATCGGGAAATTCGGCGCGGTCCCCTGGGTTTCGGCGATGTCCTTCGCCCAGCCCTGGTGGTTCTCGACCGCGTCGACCGACAGGCCGATGACCTTGACCGCGCGCTTGTCGAACTCGGGCTTCAGCTTCGCCACGTAACCAAGTTCGGTCGTGCACACCGGCGTGAAGTCCTTCGGGTGCGAGAACAAGATGCCCCAGTTATCGCCAAGCCAGCCGTGAAACGAGATCGGGCCGTCGGTGGTGTCGGCCTTGAAGTCGGGAGCGATGTCGTTGATTCGAAGTGACATGGTGGTCTCCTGGTCGAATGGGTTGTGTGGCACCAGAGAATCCTCGCCTTACCTGTGGACGTCAAGCCGAACGGTCGGGCTACAGGCCGGGGCGACGGCTGGATGCCCGGCGTCAGTCGGCGCGCGTCTCGCCCCACAGGGCGAGCAGGTCCAACTCGACAGCGGCGAACGGATCGGCGCGGACCATGTCGTCCCCACCAAATGCCTGGACCAGACTCCAGGTGGTGCCTTCGCGGCGGAAGACCTCAAGAGTGCGAGCCTGCGGATCGACCATCCACGCATGCGAGACCCCGCTGTGCGCGTAAATCGGTAGTTTCTTGGTCCGGTCAAGGCGGCCCGTGGATGGTGAGATGACCTCGCACACCCAGTCGGGAGGCAGCGTCATTCCGACCACGTCGGGTACTTTGGGTAACCGTTCTCGCCGCCAGCCCGCCAGATCGGGCACGAGGACGTTGTCGCCCATGTGCAACTCTGGCTCGTCCAGGATCCACCACCCGCCCGGTCCCCCGCGGCCGCGGTGAAAGGGACCGCCAAGATCGCTGCCGAGAACCGACGCCGCTATCGAATGCCTCATCGCGGGCCGAGGGCTCGTGTACAAATCACCATCCACGATCTCCGCGATCATGTTTTCCGGAGCCCGCAGGATATCGTCGTAAGTGGCGCGTTTCCGCGCTGGCTCGGCCATGCTCAAGTTTACCACGCGCGGCGTGTGGTGCGTGCAGGGCCCCGAGGACAAAGCCTTGCCTGTGGACGTCAAGGCAAACGGTCGGGCTACATCTGCTCGGGCGCGGCGATGCCAAGCAGCGCCAGGCCTTGCACCAGCACGCGCGCGGTCAACTGACACAGGCGCAGCCGCGACGTCCGCGCGGGTTCGTCCGCCTTGAGGACGGGGCAGTGCTCGAAGAAGGCGGTGTACGCGGCCGCCACCTCGTGCAGATGCAGGCAGATGCGGTGCGGCTGTAGGGACTGTGACGTCTTTTCGATGGTCGAGGCGAAGTTCAACAGTTCCAGGGCCAGCGCACGTTCGGTCGGCGCTTCGATCTGAATCGGCCCGGCCGTCGCAGCCGCAGCCGCGCCAGCCTTGCGCAGGATCGACCGGCAGCGGGCGTGGGCGTACATCAGATAGGGCGCGGTGTTGCCGTCGAACGCCAGCATGCGGTTCCAGTCGAAGACGTAGTCCTTGATGCGATCGTTGCTGAGGTCGGCGTACTTGATGGCACCGATGCCCACGGCCTCCGCGATGTGCTGTTGCGCGGCCGCGTCCAGGTCGGGGGCTTTGTCGCGGATGGCGCTCGACGCGCGCTCGACCGCTTCTTGCACCAGCGCCGCCAGGCTGACGGATTCGCCCGATCGTGTCTTGAGCATCTTCTTGTCGGCACCGAGCACCGAGCCAAACGCCACGTGCTCTAGTTGCACCGATGGTTCCGCCCAGCCGGCAAGCCGTGCGGTCGAAAACACCATGGCCAGGTGCTGACTTTGCGGCGAGCCGACGACGTAGATCAGTCGGCGCGCGTCCAGCGTCCCGATGCGGTGGCGCAGCGCCGCCAGGTCGGTGGTCGCGTAGCCATAACCGCCGTCTTGTTTGCGGACGATCAGGGGAACCGGCTCGTCGTCGCGACCGATGAAGCCCGGGGGGAAAACGCACACGGCACCCTGGCTTTCGCGCGCGAGCCCCAGCTTTTCAAGGTCGGTCACGACGCCGGGCAGGGTGGCGTTGTACTGGCTCTCGCCCGCGACGTCCTCGGGCCGCAACGACACCGCCAGCTTCTGATACAGACCCGTGAAGTGCTGCACCGAGAGGTCGATCAGGCGCCGCCACAGGGTCAGCGTCTCGGCGTCGCCCTGTTGCAGCAGCACCACGCGCGCGCGCGCCCGAAGGGCGAAGCCAGGATCGCTGTCGAACTTCGCTCGCGCCTCGCGATAAAACGCGACCAGCTCGGTCAGGCTGGCCTCGCCGCCCGCCACGCGCTGATCGACCAGGTGCTCGATCAACATGCCGAAGGGCGTGCCCCAGTCGCCGAGGTGGTTTTGCCGGATGACCTTGTGCCCTTGAAACTCGAGCACGCGCACGATCGAATCGCCGATGATGGTGCTGCGCAGGTGGCCGACGTGCATCTGTTTGGCGACGTTCGGCCCGGAGTAATCGACCACCACGGTTTGCGGCGCGCTGACCAGCGGCAGTCCGAGGCGCGCGTCGCCCAGCATCTTCACCAGTTCGGCACCGATGTAATCCGCCCGCAGCGTCAGGTTGATGAAGCCCGGCCCGGAGACCAGGGCCTCGGCGATAACCTCGTCCGCAGGTAACCCCTGCGCGATGGCAGCCGCGACCTCGCGTGGGTTTTTCTTCAGACGCCGCGCCAAGGCCATGGCGACGTCGGCCTGAAAGTCCGCGTGCGCCGATCGGTGAATCGCCGGATCCTGGGTGGCGGCTTCGTCACCGAAAGCCGCGCGGGCGGCGTTTTCGATGCGCTGGCGCAGGAGGACGATGGGGTCAATCATGACGAGAGGCTCGATGCGTGGAAACCGCGACGGCACGCCAGGCAAACAGGTCCGCTGAACCGACGCTACGCTTCCGAGCCGCCGGAACGGGCTTTTTCGACCCGCTTGCGCTCGCTGTGATCGAGCACGCGCTTGCGCAGCCGGATGGCCTTGGGCGTTACCTCGACCAGCTCGTCGTCGTTGATGAACTCCAGCGCCGCCTCGAGCGTCAGGTCGATGGGCGTCGTGAGCAGCAACTTTTCGTCGGCCGCGGTGGTGCGAAAGTTGGTCAGCTTCTTCGCCTTCGACGGGTTGACGACGAGATCGTTGTCGCGGCTGTGAATGCCGACAATCTGGCCACCGTAAACCCGGACGCCCGGACCGAACAGCAGCGCGCCACGCTCTTGCAGGGCGTACAGCGCGTACGAGTTCGTCTCGCCGAGTTCTTGCGCCAGCAAAACGCCGTTGGCGCGCGGCTTGATCGGGCCCGCGTAGGGGCCGTAGCCGGCAAAGTTGTGGTTCAAGATCCCGGTTCCGCGGGTATCGGTGAGGAATTGCGACCGGTAGCCGATGAGGCCGCGTGCGGGACACGCGAATTCAAGGCGGGTACGCCCTTCGCCCGCGGGCTGCATGTCGGTCATGCGCCCGGCACGGCGACCCAACTCCTCGATCACCGCTCCTGCGAAGCCCGAGTCGAGGTCCACGACCACGTCCTCGTAGGGCTCCTGCTTCTCGCCTGACGGCCCCTCTTTGAAAATCACCTGCGGCTGCGACACCATCATCTCGTAGCCCTCGCGGCGCATCGTCTCGATGAGCACCGACAGGTGCAACTCGCCGCGGCCGAGCACCTCGAACGTGTCGGGCGACGGAGTTTCGAGCACGCGCAGGGCGACGTTTGATTTCACTTCCTTGAGCAGCCGGTCGCGCACGTTGCGCGAGGTGACGAACTTCCCCTCGGTGCCCGAGAACGGCCCGTTATTCGCCATGAAGAACATCTTCACGGTCGGCTCTTCGATCTCGAGCAACGGCAGCACCACTGGCCTGGCGATTTCCGTGATGGTCTCGCCGACGGTCAGATCCTGCATACCCGTGATGGCGCAGATGTTGCCCGCCGACGCCTCGGCCAGCTCGAATCGCTTGAGCGCCTGGAAGCCGAGGATCTTCTGGATGCGGAATTCTTCGCGGCGGCCGTCGCGATGGACGCACAGCACGCGATCACCCAGCTTGGCGCGGCCCGACTGAACGCGCCCGATCGCGACGTACCCAAGGTAGTCGTCGTAGTCGAGCGTGGTGACGTGCATGGCCAGCGGTGCCTCGAGATCGGCGGCGGGCGGTGGCACGCGCTCGATGATCAAGTCCAGCAGCGGCCCCAGATCCTTGTGCTCGTCGGTCAGCTTCGCGATGGCAAAGCCCTCGCGGCCCGAGGCGTAGACCACGGGGAAGTCGAGCTGCTCGTCGGAGGCGCCCAGCGCGCAAAACAGATCGAACGTATCGTTGATGGCACCATCGGGATCGCAACCGGCCCGGTCGATCTTGTTGACCACCAGGATCGGCCGCAGGCCCAGCGCCAGCGCCTTGCGCGTGACGAAGCGCGTCTGCGGCATGGGGCCCTCGAACGCGTCGACCAGCAGCAGCACCGAGTCGACCATCTTGAGCACGCGCTCTACCTCGCCACCGAAGTCGGCGTGACCGGGTGTGTCGACGATATTGATGCGCACGCCCTTCCAGGTGATGGCGGTGAACTTGGCCAGAATGGTGATGCCGCGCTCACGTTCGAGATCGTTCGAATCCATGGCGCAGTCAGCGATGACCTCGCCGGCGCGAAAGGTGCCCGCCTGCCGCAAGAAGCCGTCGACCAGCGTGGTCTTGCCGTGGTCGACGTGCGCGATGATGGCGATGTTGCGCACGTCCCTGCGACACGGTGCTTCAACTTTTTCGATGGCCGGGGCGAGGGTTTCGATCTGTTCGGCAGCGGCGGTGCTCATGGTGCTTCCTTCGGGGCGGGCAGTGTTAGCACACAAAACACGCTAAGGTTGCATCCGGTGAAACCACGACCGTCGTCGGAGCTGGCCGATCTGTCCCCCGAGGAACGCGGTTTTGTGCTGGGCGCGGGCCTGCTCGGTGACCCAGGTTTGGCTGAACACCTCGCGATCGGGAGCCGCGCACGCTGCGTCGCGGCCCTCACGGAGCTGTGGGCGCTGCCCCGAGACGACCGAGCCCGAGCGCTCGGCCGCCTGGTCGCCGAGGTGCCGTCCCGGCTCCCCGGAGAAGTGGCTGGCACCGATCCCAGCGCCATCACAGCCGCATTGGCGACCGAGCCGAGCGAGCTGTTGGTGGCACTCGTGGCGGGGTTGCCAGCCGAGATTCGCGAGCAGGCACTGTCCGTCATCCGCGGACGCGGCGAAGATCCCGGCGCGATCCAGCCAGCCCGGGTCGACCCTGACCTGTTGCCCGAGTTGCAGCAACTGCTGTTGGCGCACCTCTTCACGCGCGGAACACGTCGCGGAAACGGTTGACGTCGAGGCGCAGGTTGCCAAGCAGCATGTCGAGCATGGTCTGACCGATGCCACAGATGTCGTCGAGGTGGGCAAGGCGAGACGCGACGAATTCAGCCTCGCGTTTGCCCGCCGCCGTCGCCAACCGCCGCGCAGTCTTCGCATCGGCACGCGCCACAGCAACGGTCTTTAATGCGCGCGTGATCTCGCGCCGTTCACGCCGGTGCAAGACCCTGGAGATCATTTTCCAAAAATCCGTCTCGGCGCGGTAATGCACACGCCGCTGCCCGCGGGGCCGCGTCTTGTGCACGACGCCCCAGCGCAGCAGCGCCGCCAGCGTCATGGATGCGCTGCCCTTCGACACGCCCAGTCGATCCTGGATCTCACTTTGCGGCAGTGGCTCGAGCGTCAGGTACAGCAAGCCGAACGTACGCCCCATGGTGCGCGTGAAACCCCAGAACGCGGCGATGCGGCCACAGGTCTCGATGCCGCGTGTGCGGGCGCGGGCCAGCGACGCATGGGCGCTGCGCCCGGCCAAAACGGTGCCCGCCGCCATGGTCACGCCGTGGGGCGATGGCGGGCGAGATCCGCCGACACCAGGGACTGCGCGTCCCGCGCCGCGAGTTGCCCACAAGCCGCATCGATGTCGTCGCCGCGCGGCGTCCGGATGTAGACGGGAATGCCCGCGCGGCGCACGGTCGCCTGAAACGCCAGCATCCGATCCTCGGACGGGCGCTCGAACGCAGGCCCGGCGAACCGATTCCACGGAATCAGATTCACCTTGGATTGAATGCCGTGCAGCAGGCGCGGCAGGCGCTCGGCGTCGGCGTCGGTGTCGTTGACCCCCGCGAGCATCACGTATTCAAAGGTCACGTTCCGGCCGTGGGCGACTGGAAAACCCCGGGCGGCTTCAATCAACGCCGCGATCGGCCACTTGCGGTTGATCGGCATGATGCGATCGCGCACCTCGTCGGTCGTCGCGTTCAGCGAGATCGCCAGGTTCGGGGCTGGCAGAAGCTTGCCGAGTTCCGCGATGCCGCTGACGAGGCCAGCGGTGGACACCGTGATCCGCCGCGGGGAAAACCCTGCGCCCCACGGATGCAACAGGATGGAGAACGCGCGCGTCACGCTCGCCAGGTTGTGCAGCGGCTCGCCGCCCGGCTCGCGTTCCGCCAGGTGCGGAA
>CAYSKR010000090.1:0-7082 GCA_964431675.1 uncultured Myxococcales bacterium | reverse complement strand
TGCGTGCGCGGCACTCCTCAAACTTGTCCGGGGCCGCGTTTTACGGTCACCGGCGGCTGGGTCCTGGACGCGACCACCAAACTGAACTGGCAGCAGACCATCGGGTCAGGGCGAACCTGGGCTCAGGCCAAGGCTGACTGCACGGCGCTGGGCAACGGTGCCCGGCTGCCCAGCATGACGGAGCTACAGACCATCGTGGACGATTCGAAGCGCTCCCCCGCAATTGACGGGGCCTTCCCGGGAACGCTGACGTCCATATTTTGGACGTCTTCCATGGTGTCCGGCTCCTCGGTCAACGCATGGGGCGTCAGTTTCGACAACGGCGGCACGGCCATTAACAACGCCACGACGGGTCAATTCGCTGTTCGGTGCGTGCGCTGAGGAAACGGGGACGTTAAGGTAGAAATCACGTATCCGCCCCGCCCAACTGGCTCGCCTGCTGGGGTTGGGATACTCAGCTACTTCTTTTCCGCGAGGAACCAGCCCTTGAGGAGGGCCTTTTCCGCGTCGGAAAGGCGCGCGTCGGGGTGCGTGGGTAGGTAGAACCAGGGTGGCATCTGGTCGGCCTTGACCTGATCCCACGCGTTTTCGCGATCGATCTTGCGTTCGGACTCGTCGGCATCGCCCCATTCGGACATGTTCATGCGCGAGCGGCCCTTTTTCACGTCGCGCGCCATCAACCACGAACCGGGAGCGAGCTTCGCGTACCACGGCCAGCGCGTTTCGTTCGAATGGCAATCCATGCACGCCTTGCGCAGGATGGCCTCGACATTGAGCGGGGCGTCCAGCTTGAACTGCTGCGGCGGGTTGACGCCGATACCGGCGACCGGGACGAATTGCAACCCAACGAAGATCGCCGCACCCACGCCGCCCGCGATCACGAGCAACTTCTTCAGCTTCGCGCGCAGGGATTTTTTCGGTTCGGGCGGCCCGTTCGAGGATGCAGCGCTCATCGGGTCGAAGCTAGCATGTTCGCGATCGTGCCGTGAACCCGTTCAATGAGGGTCGGCCGATCACCGTCGGCAAGTCCCGCTGTGGCGATGGGCTCGCCGACCGTCACGTGTACCGCCCCCGGACGGACCCAAAAGCTGCCCTTGGGCGAGCAGGCGCGCGTCCCCGCAACCGCCACCGGCACGATGGGCACACCCGCGCTCATGGCCAGGTGAAAGCCGCCCTGCTTGAGGGTGGCCAGTTTCCCGTCCGCTGAACGGGTGCCCTCGGGAAACATCAAGACCGAGTCACCGCCGCGAATGCGCACCGCGGCCGCGTTGATGCTGCGCCGGGCCGCCGCCGGATTTTGTCGGTCGATAAAAATGAAGCGCGCCGCGCGTATCCCCCAACCCAGGAACGGAATTCGGCCGAGTTGCTTCTTGGCGATGAAGCGCACCCGGACCGGCAGCACCGCCAGCAGAACCCAGATGTCGGCCGAGGACACATGGTTCGACATGAACACGTAGATGCCGTCGCGCGGCAGCGGCTGGCGAAAGTCGACCGACACGCGGCAGCCCGTGACGAACACGATGGCCCGGGCCCAGAACACCGCGACGCCGAGGGCCCCGTTGCCCGTGGGATCGAAGGGCACCACCACGAGGCCCAGGGTCGCACACAGCGCCGTCCACACGAAGATGAACGCACTGTTGCAGACGGCGCGAATCATCGACCGGGCACCGGTTCAAGGACCAACGTTGCGATAGATCTCGTCCACCAGCAATCGGCACCCTATCGACGTCAGGTCGACGGCCTCACCCGGTCCAGCCATGGACGCCGTCCAGGATCCGTCTGGTCGACGTTCGGAAACATCAATGCGCAACTCGCGGTGGGACACGAGAACCACTGATCGAAGCGAGGGAATCTTTTTGTAGTGTTCAAGTTTTTCGCCACGATCCCAGGCTTCCGAGCTGGGGCTTGTTACCTCGACCAGCACCGTTGGGTTGAGGACGACGTGGCGGTGGAGAGCATCCTCCTCCTCCTCGGGCTCGGGCGGGCCGCAGATGATGGTGACATCGGGATAGGTGGTGAGCTCCGACGCGACCACCCGGATCTTGAGGTCCGAGCTATGAACCACGCAGGGCTTGTCGCGCAACTGGGCGTGGCAGGCCGCGCCGATGCTCATCGCCAGGGCCGCGTGCTGCCGCGATCCACCTGCCATGGCGTAGATCTCGCCCTCGAAAAACTCATGCTTGAGGCTGCTGCCCGATTCGTACTCCAGATACGCTTCGTACGTGTGCTGGTGAATGGGGCGCCGGGCGGGATTCATGGTCGCAACGCCGGTTCAGGATAGCAAGGAGCGCCGAGCCACGCCACGCACGCGGGCCCGCCAGGCAGGCCCACCGGATCAAGTACCCGCAGCGCGCAAAGTGTTATCCTGCCTGGTCTTGGACTACCGCAAGACGTTCTACATCCTGCCCAACCTGTTCACGCTGGGCTGCGTGTTCAGCGGGTTTACGTCCCTGTCGCTGTCAGCGTCGGGTAAGGGCGGGAGGGATCTGTACTTTGCGGCGCTGGCGATTTGCTTCGGTTTTGCGTTCGACACGTTCGATGGTCGCGTGGCGCGTCTGACCAAGACTCAGACCGACCTGGGGCGGGATCTCGACTCGCTGGCCGACGTGATCACCTTCGGCGCGGCCCCGGCCCTGCTGGTCTACAAGTGGGGCCTGACCAGTCTGGGGCGCCTCGGCATCCTGTTCGCCGGTCTGTTTGTTTGCATGGGAGCCCTGCGTCTGGCCCGCTTCAACGTGCTGTCGCGGCGAGAAGAGCACGCGGGACACAAGGAGCCGGGCAAGTACACGGTGGGCCTTTCGATCCCCGTGGCGGCGAGCTTTCTGGTGTTCATGGTGATCGTCAGTCACAACGCGGGTGCCTGGAAGCCGATCAGCGAGGGCACCACCGCCGGCATCGTGATCGTGCTGTCTTTGCTGATGGTTTCACGGGTGCGTTTCCGGTCATTCAAGGATCTACGCCTGACACGAAAGACCATCGCCGTGTTGACGTTGCTGGCGGGGATCGCAGCGGCCATCGTGTACGCGGATATCGAGAAGGCGTTCGTGTTTCTATTGCTGGTGCTCGCCTACATCGGGCTTGGCTTGACCGAAGAAATCATGGCGATGCGCTACCGGCTCGCCACCAGGCTCGGCGGCGGGGTGGCCAAGGACGTGCCCCCCGCAGCACCACGCGAGGAAGAGGTCCTGCGTGAGCTGGGCGCGTTCGATGAAAAGGGCGAGAGCGGCGAGTCGTCGGGCGAGACGTCGTCGGGCGACCTCTCTCAAGTCGCGGGCGAGACGAAGCGCGCGTAACGTCTTACGGATTCTTGGCGACAACCGGTGGCAAGGCGCGCAGCACCGCCAGGCGTGGCCTGATCGCGTTCATGAACGCCGCGCGGTCGGGGACGGCCGCCTCGCGCAGGACCGGAAGCTTGCTCGGATCGACGAAGACGCCGCCGCGCGTGATGGAGAAGTGAAGATGCGGGCCGGTCGAAAGGCCGGTCGTGCCCACATACCCGATGATGTCTTTTTGCGCGACCCGGGAGCCAACCGTCAGGCCACGCGCGAACCGCTGGAGGTGGTAGTAGCGCGTCTGCAAGCCCTGCCCGTGTGAGATGACGACGGTGTTGCCCGAGCCGGGCTTGCGCGCCACGTCGACCAGCCGACCCGCCATCGACGCCCACACCGGCGTGCCGACGGGTGCCGCGTAGTCGACACCGAGGTGCGCCTTGGCCCGATGCAATATGGGGTGGAAGCGCTTGCGGTCGAACTTCGAGCTGACGCGCACGTAGCGCAGCGGCGTCTTGAGCATCGTCTTCGCGCTGGACTGGCCCTTGTCGTCGTAATAGCGGCCGACGCCCTTGCCTGGCGTCGGGTTGAAATAAAACGCGCGAAAGGTGCCCACCTTGCCACCGTACTCGGCCGCCAGCAGGTGCCCATACTTGTAGAACTTGTCGCCGAGGTACTGCTTTTCGACCACGACCTTCCAGTGATCGCCGGGCTGCTGATCGACGTAAAAGTCGAGGTCCCAGGCGAAGATGTCGACGAGCAAGCTCACCAGCGCGCCCGACTCGCCAGCCTTTTGCACCGATTCGTACAGCGACGAGTCGATCGTCCCCGCGGCCTCGGCGGGCTTGACCACGATCGGCTTTTCTTCCCTGGCGGCCTGCCACGAACCGTCGTCCCTTGCCGTCACGACGTAGCGCAGAACCGGCGTGGGCGCGTAGGCGAACCATTCGGGCGAGCCGTCGGCGCTGATTCCCACGCTGTAGATCTCGTCGGCGCGAATCAGCCCGGGGTCGGCGAATTTCGCCAGCGCTTTGACGATGGCCGTCGCGTGACGGCCGAGGCCCTCGCGCGCAAGCACGGTGCCGAGCGTATCGGCCGCGCCAAACTTGCCGTCGATCTCGCGCGCGCCGCCGCCAGGAATCGCCGCTCCGCCGAGTGGCGCACCCATGATTGGCGACGCCGACCGCGCCGCAGGAGCCACCGTCCCCCGCAGCGCGGCGACCTTCGGAATCGACTCGGCCACGATGCGTTCTTTCTCTTTCGCCAGGAGCTTGCCCGTCGACGTGGGCCGCAACAGGTTCTTGACCGCCGTGTCGTCGCGGAAAAAGAACACGTACACGTTCACGCCCGTGAGCGACGCGAGCACGAGCGCCATGCGCGCGGACGCCGCGAAGCTCGTCGAGCGACGCTTCCGGCGACGGGGCAAAACTGTTCGAGACACTGCCCCCAGGGGACCACGTGGTTGCTGACCCGTCAACTTCGCCGGGGTGGTAGCAGGATTTTACTCGGGTGCCACCTGGACCGAGAGCCCGGCTTTTCGCCGCAACGGGACAACATCAGTCACGCGCAACGCACCCGAGGCCCCTGACCCACCGGTCAGCGCGCGGTCAAGCAGGTGTTCGGGATTCACGTTGCCCAGCGCGCCCAGCATCGAGTCCCGCACGTGCGGATGTTCGACTTCCATCCGGTCGAGCAGCGCCTTCATTTGCTTGCGCTGCGCCTGGCTCTGCGAGCCGCACAGGTTGCACGGCAAGATGGGAAACTGGCGTGCCTGCGCGAACCGGGCGAGGTCTGCTTCGGCGGTGTAGATGAGCGGGCGAATCACGACGTGACGCCCGTCGTTCGACACCAGCTTCGCGGGCATCGCCGCCAGCTTGCCGGCAAAGAACAGATTCAAGAGCAGCGTCTCGATGGCGTCGTCGCGGTGATGACCAAGCGCGATCTTGTTGCAGCCAAGTTCGGTGGCCACCCGGTAAAGCACGCCGCGCCGCAGGCGCGAGCACAGGGAACAGTAGGTTTTCCCCTCGGGAATCTTCTCGGTCACGATGCTGTAGGTGTCGAAGCGAACGATGCGGTGGTCGAAGCCCTCGGCCTGCAGCCAGGCCCGCAACGGCGCGCCGTCGTACCCGGGGTGCCCCTGATCCAGGTGTACCGCGATCAGCTCAAACCGCACCGGCGCGCGCCGCGCCAGCGCCCGCAGAAACACGATCAGCGCGTAGCTGTCCTTTCCGCCCGACAGCGCCACCATGATGCGATCGCCATCCGAGATCAGATCGTGGTCCGCGATCGCCTTGCCCATCTCGCGCAACAGGCGTTGCTCGATCACATCGATCGGAGCTGCGGCTTTGGGTTCGACGGCGGAAAGCATCTCGTTCATCGCCGCCGATGGTACCCGAATTTGCCCGGGAGGGTGGCCACGCTCCCCGGTGATCGGGGACGAGTCATAATTGTAGTATATTTACTACATCATGGCACCCCTGGGAGAAACCCTGCTCGTCTGGCGGTTGCACCGTGGCCTGACGCAACAGGCGCTCGCGGAACGGGCGCGGATCGCACGTCCCAACCTCAGCGCCATCGAGCGTGGTGATCGGGACATCACCCTGCGGACCCTGCGAGCGTTGGCGCTTGCGCTGGGCACAACACCCGGCACGCTCGCCAACGGTGAGGGTCCGCCGGGCGAACTTGCGACCGAGGCCCACGGACGCAGGGCGCTCGATCGGCTGGGGGCGGCGGCCGTCGGCAACCCGAGCAGCGCCGCCCACCAACCCGTGGCAAGCATGCTGCACGAGGTGCTCGGTGCCCGGCGCGCGCTGCACGCCGGAAAATCCCCACCTGCGCTCTCGGCTCGAGGTGATCGCGCATGGCTGCGTCTGCGCATGGCGGGACCGCCTGCCGTGGTCTCAAGCCTTCTTCAACGCAGCGCCGACCACCTTGCTCGCACCCGGAAAGCGGCCCGATGACCGGGCGACAGATCGAACGCTTCTTCCATGCGCTTGCCCTCGAACTTGGGCGGCCCGCCAAGGTCTACTTGACCGGCGCGGCAGCAGCAGCGCTGTGGGGGCGGGTGCGACCGAGCGTCGACATCGATTTTGGCATCGAAGCCTCGCCGGGTGAGGCGGGACAAATATCGGTCGAGGACGCGGTCGCGCGGACGGCCAGCCTCGCGGGCATCGCCACCAATTTCGCCGAGGACATCGACCGCTGGGGCATGATCACCCTGCTCGACTACCGGCGCACCTCGCGTGTGCATGCGCGTTTCGGCTCGCTCGAAGTGCGCCTCCTCCATCCCGCGAACTGGGCCATCGGCAAGCTGACGCGCTTCCTCGAACCCGACGTGCGCGACGTGATCGAGGTGTTCCACCGGCAAAAGGTAGATTCAAACGTGGCAGCGCGAACCTGGGGCCGCGCGCTACGCGCCAGCCCGGCCTCGACCGCACAGGCGCAATTTCGTGCCCAGGTCGAACAATTTTTCCACCACCACGGTCGCCGGATCTGGGGGAAGGACTTCGACGCGGACAATGCCATCCGGCGTTTCCACGGTGCGCCAGCGCGCCGACAAGGAGAGGGTGCTAAATAGAGACTTCCGTGCCAGCAACCGACATCGAAGCCCGCAGCGACTCCCGGTGCATCCTGATCGCCGACGACGAGGCGAACATCCGCCGTGTGCTCGAGGCGATCTTGCGGCGTGAGGGCTACGACGTTCTGACGGCGGCCAACGGCCTCGATGCGCTTACCCAGATGGGGCCGGGGGTACACACGGTCATCACCGATCTGAAGATGCCGGGCCTCGACGGCATGGGGCTGCTGCGTAAA
>CAYSKR010000089.1:0-6462 GCA_964431675.1 uncultured Myxococcales bacterium | reverse complement strand
CTGTCCAAGTCCGCACTGGTTCAAACGCTCGCCGACAAGGCTTCCGACAAGCTGAGTCGCAAAGACGTGAAGGGCCTGTTGGAGTCCATCGTCGACATCGGTCACGCTGAACTCAAGAAGAACGGCATCTTCGTGTTGCCGGGGCTGGTGCGCATGCTGGTCGTCAAGAAGCCAGCCACCAAGGAACGCAAAGGCATCAACCCGTTCACGGGCGAGCCGGCTGTGTTCAAGGCGAAGCCGGCGCGCAAGGTCGTCAAGGCCCGCCCGGTCAAGGCCGCCAAAGACGCCGTAGGCTAAACCGGCATCCACCCGTTGCCCCAAGCTGCTGTCGCCGCCCGGAGTCTGACCAAGGTCTTCGGCGCGGCGCGGGCCGTCGATGGGCTGACGCTAGAAGTAGCGGCGGGTGAAGTCTATGGGCTATTGGGGCCCAACGGAGCCGGCAAGACGACGGCGCTCCGGATGCTTGCGGGACTGCTCGCACCCACCAGCGGTCGCATCACGATCGCGGGGGTCGACATGGTGGCGAAACCGGCTGCCGCCAAGGCGCGGATCGGGTTCATCACCGGCAGCACGGGCCTGTATGCCCGCCTGACGCCGCGTGAAATCCTGACTTATTTTGGTCGCGTGTACGGGCTGAACGAGGCGGCGGTGAACCGCCGTGTCGACGAGATGGCCGTGTCGCTGGGCATTGGCCCGCTGCTTGATCGCCGGGCCGAGGGGCTGTCCACGGGCGAGAAGCAGCGGGTGTCGCTGGCCCGAGCGCTGCTGCCGGATCCCCCGGTGCTGATCCTGGACGAACCGAGCAACGGCCTCGATGTGGTGGCGAGCCGCTTCCTGCGCAGCCTGGTGCGCGCCGAGCGCGAGCGCGGCAAGGGGATCATCTTTTCCACCCACTATCTGGCCGAGGCCGAACTGGTGTGCGATCGCGTGGGCCTGCTGCATCGGGGCCGCATGCTGCGCGAGGGCGTCCCGGCAGCATTGCGCGCCGAGACGAGCGCGCCCAGCCTGGAAGAAGCATTCTTGCGTCTGGTCGAGGCGCAAGAGGCGGCGGAAAAAGACGAGATGCTTGGCGCATGAACTGGGGCCACGTCTTTCTCACGATGGGCAAGGAGTTGCGCGAGACATTGCGTGATCGCCGAACCCTGGCGGTCATGATCCTGTTTCCGATCGTCGTTTATCCGCTGCTGTCGCTGGTGTTGACGCAGGTCATCACCGGCCGCGAACAGGAGGGACAGGCGCGGCCTTCAAAGGTCGCCGTGGCGGATCGGGCACCTGCGGCGGAAGAGTTGCGACGACTGCTCGCAGCCGATAAAGCCGCGTTCACGCTGGTGCCGAAGGGCACCGCCGCCGAGGTCGAAGCCGGCACGCTCGACGCGCTCGTGGACACCGGAAAGCCGGGCAAGACGGAACTTGCGACACTGACGATCGTGTTTGACGCCAGCCGCGACGAATCGCGGCGCGCCGATGATCGGCTGGTCGAGGTGCTCGAACGCATGTTGCCGGCGGGCTGCGCGCCGCGCTTCGAGGTCAAGCCGCAGGATCTCGCCTCGGGCACGAAGATCGGCAGCTACGTGCTGTCCAAGGCACTGCCGGCGCTGGTGGTGCTCATGGTGCTTCTGGGTGCGTTCTATCCGGCGATTGACGTGACGGCTGGTGAACGCGAGCGGGGCACGCTCGAGACGCTGCTGGCGGCACCCATGCGCCGCTTCGATCTGCTGCTCGGGAAGGTGCTCGCCGTGACGCTGCTGGCGGCGGCGACCGGTCTGCTAAACCTGGTGTCGATGTCGCTGACGCTGGTTCAGGCCATGCACATCGCGTTGCCCGGTGCCGTGGTCCCGGTGCCGTGGACACGGGTGGCCGCGACCGCGCTCGTGCTGTTGCCCGCGGCGCTTTTTTTCAGCTCGGCGTTCGTGTTCGTCGGCTCGCTCGCGCGCGGTTTCAAGGACGCGCAGAACCTGATGATGCCGGCCTACGTGATGGTGCTGGTGCCGACGCTGGTGGGGGCGGTGGGCGAGTTTGGCCTCACCGGCCCCTTGACCCTGGCACCGGGCATGAACGTCACGCTCCTGGCCCGTGAGATCACGCTTGGTCACGCCACTTTGTTCCAGGTGGCCGGGGTTCTGTTTTCGACCGCGCTGTACGCGGCGATTGCGCTGGCGCTGGCCGCGCGTTTGTACGATTCCGAGCGCCTGCTGTCGGTCACCGAACCCGGCACGGGTTTCTTGGGGCGGAGCACCAAAACACGGCGCGTGGAACGCACCGGGCCGCTATCGGCCGAGGAGAGTATGGGGCTTTTCGCCGTGGCGTTCGCGCTGCACTACTACGTTTTCTCACTGATCGAGACGGCGGCACTGGTTCCCGGGATTATCATTGCCCAGTGGGCGGGCATGCTGGGGCTTTCCTGGCAGTTTGCCAAGGCGTGCGGCAGTCGGCCCGCCGTGGCGCTCGGCTTGCGGCGGCCCACGTTTTCCGCAGCGGCGGGCGGGGTTTTGATCGGCACGTCGGCCTGGGTCGCGGTCGCTTTACTGACCGAATGGATTGCACCACCCCCCAAGGAGCTGGCGGACGCTCTGCGGCAGCAACTGCTTCCTGCCGACGGCAGCCGCAGCCTCGCGGTGGCGCTGTTCGCGTTCGCGCTCACCCCCGCGATCTGTGAGGAGGCGCTGTTTCGTGGCGCGCTGCTGCGAGGACTTGCGACCCGAATGTCCCCGGTCGGAGCGGGAGCCATCACCGCGTTTTTGTTTGGCCTGTTTCATCTGTCGGTCGATCGCTTGTTGCCGACGACCCTGCTTGGGATGTTGCTCGGTTACGTGGCGTGGCAGAGCCAATCGCTGGTGCCGTCCATGCTGGCACACGCCGTCAACAATGGCCTGCTGTTGCTGATGGCGGCGGCAGGCCTCGATGAGAAAATCGAACACCTGGGCAAGCCGCGCCAGGCGGTTCTTTTCGCGGGTGCCCTGGTGCTCATTGCGGGTGGTGCCTGGCTTGTGCGGCCTGGCAAAGCCAGGATACGCCAAGGCGATTTGTAGTTTTCCTCACTTTTTATCCTCGCTTTTTATCCTTGCGGCAAAGGTGCGCGCCCTGCTAGTGGAGTGCGATGCCAAGCGCCGAGGAAAAAAGAAGCGTGGGCATCTTGCGCAGATCCACGCTGCTGCTTGAGGCCCCGGCCGAGGCGCTGGCGAAGCTGGCGGTGACCGCCACGGTGCAGACGTTTCGCAGTCGGCAGGTCATCTACTTGCCCGGCGACAAGGCGCTCGGCGTTCACCTGCTGTCGACTGGCCGCGTGAAGGTGTCCAAGGTCACGCGCGACGGCAAGGAGCTGACGCTGGCGTACCGAACCGGCGGTGACTTTTTCGGCGAGGCATGTCTGCTCGAAGCGGGGCCGCGGGCTGAGATGGTCGAGGCCATGGAGACGACCACCACGGTCGCGGTCGAGCGCGAGGCGCTTGACCGCGTGGTGGCGACGCATGCGCCCATCGCCCGGCAATTGGCGCGGCTGTTGATGGCCCGGCAGCGCGACCTTGAAACCAAGCTGGAACAGCTCGTTTTCAAGGATGTGGGTTCAAAGCTGGCCGATCTGTTGCTGAAGCTTGGCACCGAGCACGGCGTGCAAAAGCGCCGCGGCTTGGTGGTTGATCTGCGCATCACTCATCAAGAGATGGCGAATCTCATCGGCGCGACCCGCGAGACCGTGTCCCTGACGCTGTCGCAGTTCAAGCGCAAGGGTTTCATCGACACCGACGGACGCAAGGTCATCCTCGCCAATCGGGACAGCCTGCGCGCGCTGGCGTGACGGCCGCGCCGGGGGACGCGCTTCTTGTTTCAAGAAGTCGGCGGCACGACGCGCACAACCAGCGGGATGCCGTGGGCCTGCGCGGCGCGCTGCGCGGCGGCGATGAAGTTGATTGCATCGCCGTGCGCCTCCTCGACGCAATCGAGCCGCAGTTCTATGTCTTTGCTGCGGTACTGCGGATAATGCTCGACCAGGAAGCCGTCGAGCGCGTAGGCGAGGTAGCGGTTGATCTTCTCCTCGATCTGCTGAAACTGCCGGGGGCTCGCTCCCCAGGGGCGCCGCTCGACCATGACCAGCACGACATGACCGGAGACGGGGTCGAGGGTGATGAGGTCGACGATCTGCGGGTTTTCGACCCCCGGACCACCGAACTCTGCCTCCAGTGTTTGTCTCGTCATGCGTTCCACGGTCAACCTGCCTTGCGCGCCAATCTAGCAGGACTGCGGGCGCAGCAAACGGCTCCAAACGTCGAAAAAACGTGGACGCTTGACTTGCGGGGGCAGGTGCAATACTTCCAGGATCCCCATGAGCAGCCGAGACGGAGACGAAAAGAAGCCCGACCTCTTTGACCGCCGCGTTCTGGAGCGGAACATCAAGAAGGGGCTCGTCACGAGGAAGGACCACGAGCGCTTCCTCAAGGCGCTGCCGGACCTCGCCGACAAGGTCGCACCGACCGAGACCGACGAAGGCGCCGAAGCCTGAGCTTCGAGTTGAAACTTGCCGCCACCGGTGCATAACCTGGCACCATGTCGTCAGCGCAAGATAAGCCAGCGGGGTTCAAGGTCACCGACCGGCGCACGTTTACCGAGGAAGGCCAGGCGCGTGCCGAGGTGCCCGCGACTGCGGGTGCCACTGCGCCTGAGCCGGTTTCCACCGCGCCGAGCGCTGGCGTCGTGGTGCCTGGCCAGAAGCTTCCTGCTGCTGCGGCCATTCCCCCGATCGATTTTGCGACGTTCGTCCTGTCGCTGGGCAGTTCGGTGCTGGTGCATCTTGGTCATGCCGACGAGAGCGACGATGCTGCGGCCGCGAGCGCGAATCGTCCGACCGACCTGCCGATGGCCAAGCACACCATCGACATTCTGACGATGCTGCAGGAGAAAACTGCGGGCAACCTCGCCAAGCCTGAGGAAGAGCTGATGCAGGGGATGCTCTACGATCTGCGCCTGCGTTACGTCGAAGCAGCCAAAAAGGCGCGCTGAGCGTCGCCACGAACCGCTGCTTCGCTGAGAAGCTGAGGTCGCGTTCAGTTGTGGGCTCAAACCGCCAGAACACTGGCCTCGAAGCCGACCATGAGTGCCCAAATTGTTTCCTTGCCCTCGGCGGGTGAGGGGCAGTTACCCGCCCGGTCGCCGACGCCGGACTTTCGCCCCGATGACCTCGGAGGCCGTCGTGGCCACGGCCGCGCGGCTGACCCAGCGATCAAGCAGCTTCACGTCGCGGCACGACAGCATGCGTCGCCGGAGCGTCTCGGGCGTCCGGATCTTCCGCGCCGCCAGGACGCGCAGGATGGCCTGCGCACGGCCGCGCGCCGCTGCCTCGGCCGCTGCCTCGGCCGCTGCCTCGGCCGCTGCCTCGGCCTTGCCCTCGGCCTTGCCCTCGGCCCTGCCCTCGGCCCTGCCCTCGGCCTGTGCCTCCGCCCTAACTCTTACCCGTTCCGGTTGCACAACCTCGGCCATCCACTTGCGCATGGGGTAGCTCTGAAATTTGTATTTGCTCATGTCCATGGCTCGAAGGCTCCTCTGCATTGCCCCTGGCAAGGCGTTGATGACGAGATCAAAATATAGCATTGCTCGCGCCGGATCGTCCTGCGCGACGGAACCGGCGACGGCCCTGGCAACGCGCCTCCCATCTGCCAGCGAGTACCTTGCCCCGTGCGCCATCGCCGAGAGGACGGCGACCTCCGGATTCGCCGCGGCCTGCCGCGCGGACGTCACCCAGGGCACGTGCGCGGGGCCGAGGACGATAGGGGTGAAAGCGCCACAGGGGCCAGCGTCGATTGGACGTGCCGCCCATGCGGCGACCGCAGGATGTGGAGTCACCACCAGAACGCACGTCGGACAGCCCAGCCGCGCTCGCAGCCCGGCAGCATAAAGCGGCCAGGTCCGCAGCTTGCGCTCGTCGATGGCAAGCTGCACCTCGACCACGACGCCAAATGTCGGGCGCTTGCCGCCCATGACCACCACCGCATCTGATCGATGTTCTGCAGGGGACAGATCCGCGAACGCCGTCGCATCTATGCGTGCCCAGCGGAATGCCGGCACGTCGATCGCCAGGCCCTGCCGCAACAACTGCGCCGCCAGCGTCGGCTGGTTTCGAAACAGATCGGCAATCGCCTCGTGCAACAGGGACGGCATGACCTCCCTGTTTTCGGTCGCGCGCGCGCAGAGTTGCGCGCTTGCATCGCTATCTGCGCCACATTGCAGATCCGCTTCGTGGGCGAGGCCGGCGACCACCTGGTGCGCCTCGCGGGCTTACTGCGCCCGCTGCTGCTGCGGTGCTGGGCCGCCGACGTCGCGCGACTGAATCCCGACCTCGTCAAGGATGCGGCGCTTTACCACGCGTGCCTCCTCTCGTCCTACAGCCGGAGCTCTGTTACAGTTTGGAACATGCGAAGACTCCTGCCGCTTCTTCTCCTTCTTGTCTCGCCGTCGGTCGCAAGCCCCGCGCCG
>CAYSKR010000088.1:0-10989 GCA_964431675.1 uncultured Myxococcales bacterium | reverse complement strand
CGTGGGAGCCCCTCTGGCTGCCGCTGAACGTGGGATCAATGAGGGGAGACCAGATCCGTCGCGTGCTGTGCGGGGCCATCGGTGCCGACCTGTCGCCCGACGAATTTTTCGCGCTGTGGAACTGCCATTTTCGTATCCACGACGAGGTTCTGCCGCTGGTCGAAGACCTCTTGGGCACGGTCAAGGTCCTCCTGCTGTCGAACACCAACGATCTGCATTTCGATTACCTGCGGCCGCGGTTGCCCATTCTCGAGCGCTTCGATGCGCTGGTGCTGTCGTGCGAACTTGGCCTCGCCAAGCCCGATCCGGCGATATTCCGCCGCGCGCTCGGCCGCGCCGGTGCCCGACCCGAAACCACCGCGTATTTCGACGATCTGCCGCAATTCGTCGACGCGGCCGGGGCGCTGGGCATCCACGCGCGCGTGTTCACGACCGCATCCTCGTTCCGGGCTCAACTGCGCGATCTCGGCGTTGGTTGACACGCAAAATCATCTCGGCTTGACTGCCGCCCCATGCAAAACGATGACGCGGACGCCAAGCGACTCGCCGCCGCCCGCTGGCGCGTTGCCATCGCGCTGACCGTGGTCACCGTCATCGTGTACTTCGGGTTCATTCTTTTGACCGCGTTCCAGAAGCAGGCCATGGGCACCCTGGTGGCGGCGGGCCTATCGTGGGGCATGTTCCTGGGGGCACTCGTGATCGTCGCTGCGTTCGTGGTGACCGGCGTGTACGTGCGCTGGGCCAACGCCAAATACGATCCCGAACTGCGCGCGCTGCAACGCCGCGCGTTTGCCCCTGCGTCGGACAGCAGCACACCGAAAGCCGCGCCGTGAACCCCACCGCCGTCGCCGCACCTGCCGCAGCAGCAGCCGCCGCCGTCGTTCAAACTTCGCTTGGCAAACCCAACGCGGTCGCGATCTCGTTCTTCATCCTGTTCGTGTGCGTGACGTTGTCGATCACCTACTGGGCCGCGCGCAAGACGAAAACCACGTCCGAGTTCTTCGCCGCCGCCGGCAAGATCACCGCCGGGCAAAATGGCTTCGCGCTCGCGGGCGACTACATGAGCGCCGCCAGCTTCCTCGGCATCGCTGGCCTGGTGTCGCTCTCGGGTTTTGACGGCCTCATCTATTCGGTCGGTTTCCTGGTCGGCTGGCCGCTGGTGATGTTCCTGATCGCCGAGCCGCTACGCAACCTGGGCAAGTTTACTTTTTCCGACGTGGTGGCGGCCCGCCTGCGGCAACGCCCGATCCGCATCGCGGCGGCCATGGGCTCGCTGTCCGTCGTCAGCTTCTATCTCATCGCGCAGATGGTCGGGGCCGGCAACCTGATCAAGACCCTGTTCGGTCTGTCGTACGAGACCGCGGTCGTGGTCGTCGGCAGCGTGATGATCCTGTACGTGCTGTTCGGCGGCATGATCGCGACCACCTGGGTCCAGATCGTCAAGGCCGTGCTGCTGCTGTCGGGTGCCACGGTGCTCGCGGGCCTCGTGCTGGCGAAGTTCGATTTCAACCCGCTACGCCTTTTCGCCGAGGCCGCCCGAATCAACGGTGCCGCGATGCTCGCGCCCGGCAAGCAGGTGCAGAACCCCATCGACGCGTGCTCGCTGGGCCTGGCGCTGATGCTGGGTACCGCCGGCCTGCCGCACATCCTGATGCGTTTTTACACCGTGCCTGACGCGCAAGCGGCGCGCCGGTCGGTGTTCTACGCCACTGGACTCATCGGCTTTTTCTACCTGGTGACGTTCATTCTCGGCTTCGGTGCCTCGGTCCTGGTCGGACAAAAAGCCATCGCCTCGATCGACAAGGGTGGCAACATGGCGGCGCTCCTGCTGGCCGAAGTGGTCGGTGGCCGCGGCCTGCTTGGCTTCATCTCGGCGGTCGCTTTCGCCACCATCCTGGCGGTGGTCGCCGGGCTGACGCTGTCGGGTGCCGCCGCGCTGTCGCACGATCTGTGGGTCAGCGTCGTGCGCAAAGGATCTGCCCCCGAGCATGAGCAACTGCGCGTCGCGCGCATCGCCACCGGTGGCCTGGGTGTCGTCGCCGTCCTGCTGGGGATCTCCTTCAAGGGCCAGAACGTGGCCTTCATGGTGGGCCTGGCGTTCGCCATCGCCGCATCCGCCAACTTCCCCGCCCTCATCATGAGCCTGCTGTGGCGCCGATTCACCACCGCCGGTGCGGTCGCGAGCATGGTCACCGGCAACATCGCGTCGGTCACGCTGATCGCGCTGTCGCCCACGGTGCAGATCGACATCCTCAAGAACTCCGCCGCGATCTTCCCGCTGAAAAACCCCGGCATCGTCAGCATCCCGCTGGCATTTGCGGTCGGCGCGCTGGTGTCGTTCCTGGCACCCGACGCCACCGACGAGAGCAAGTTCGATGACGTCGCCCACCGCACGCTGCTCGGCACGGATCCCGCCGCGGGGGCGTAGCACCTGGCACGACTCTGGCACTGCCAGCGGCAGTGCGACTTGTATTTGATCGCGGCACGCTGCTGCTGCTTGACCCACCCGATGGGTGCAACATCGCGGAGATCCCCGGCGTGACCTGGGATCCGCGGGTGAATGCGCACCGCGCCCCCGCACGTCTGGCGTACACGCTGGCGGCAACCCTACGCCGCCGTGGTGTCCAGATTTCGGACCAGCCGCATCCGGATCAGAGACCACCGTCCGCGTTTCGGCCAGTGCCGCTGCGCCCATACCAGGAAGCCGCGCTCGCGGCGTGGCGGGTCGCCGGTCGTCGTGGTCTTGTCGTCTTGCCGACGGGTGCCGGAAAGACCCAGGTCGCGCTGGCGGCGATGGCGTCCACGGCGACGCCAGCTCTGTGCCTGGTCCCGACGCGCGCGCTTCTGGCCCAGTGGATGGCCACGCTGTCCGCCGTCTACGACGGTCCCATCGGCTGCTTCGGCGATGGCGAGCGCAACCTCGCGCCGATCACCGTGGCAACCTACGCGGGCGCGTATCGCCACATGGCGATCCTGGGAAACCGCTTCGGCCTGCTCATCGTCGACGAGGCTCACCATTTTGGCGGTGGCGCGGGCGACGAAGCGCTGGAGATGAGCATCGCGCCGTTGCGCCTGGGCCTGACCGCGACGCCGCCGCCACCGAGTGATGCCGCGCGCCGACTGTTCGCTCTCATCGGCGAGCCCATCTTCCGCCTGCGCATCGGCGACCTTTCGGGAGACTACCTGGCACCGCTCGATCGCATGACCTGGCACCTGGAACTCGACCTTGCCGAACGACGCGAGTACGACGATCTGCGCGCGATCTATTCGCGGGCACACCGCGCCTTTCTGGCCAATCACCTCGGTGGCACCTGGGACGATTTCCTCAGACAGGCGGCGCGCACCGACCAGGGGCGGCTGGGTCTGGCGGCGTGGAGACGCTCGCGCAGGTTGCTGGCGTTTCCGTGCAGCAAACGCGCGGCGCTCGCGGATCTGCTGCGGCGGCATCGGACGCAAAAGACGCTGATCTTCGTCGCCGACAACGCGACCGCGTACCAGATCGCGCGCGAGCACTTCGTCATGCCGCTGACCTGCGACATCGGTCGGCGGGAACGCACCGACGTGCTTGAACGCTTCCGCGCCGGCACCCTGCGCGCCCTGGTGTCGGCGCAGGTGCTCAATGAAGGGCTCGATGTCCCCGACGCCGAAGTTGGCATAGTGGTGGCGGGGCGTCTGGGCGAACGCGAGTACGTCCAGCGGGTCGGACGCCTGCTGCGGCCGACCGCAGGCAAGCGGGCGCTGCTGTACGAATTGGTCGTGCTTGGATCGAGCGAAGTTCGCCAGGCCGAAAGGAGGTGGAATCACCTTGCTCCCACAAAACGATCTGCCGCTTAGGCTGGGAGGCCGCACCGCGTACCTGGACTTCCTGGGTCCGCAGGACGAGCCATGGCTGCGCGTGCTCATCGGCGAGATGGCGCGTTTCGAAGGCCGACGGCGACGCGAGTTATGCGAACGACTGGCCGATCCGTTGCCGTGTGAGGCACCATTTTTCAAGCGCCGGGCCGCGACCAGGGTGCTGCTGCACCTGTGGCCCACCGACCGAGTGTCGGCCGTGGTGCCTGGAGTTGCCCGGGCCGAGGTGTTTGCAGCGGCGGCCGCCCAAGACGCGCCGCGCGAGCAGATCGTCGCCAGCGTGGCCGGGCGTCTTGGCACAACCCCCGAGGCGCTGCGCGCGTCGCTGTTCGCCGACCTTCCCGGTGAACGCATCGTGCGCACCCCGCAGCCGATGCTGACGTCCGGCGAAATCGTGCTGCGCACCAACCTCGCGATTGCGCAGACGGCGCTGGCGCGCGCGTCCGCCATTGACCTGCGCGTGGAAGGCGGCGTGCGCCCCATCGTCCGGCTGGCCAAATTGCGCGGATTGTTGTGCACGATTCGCCAGGACGCACCCGCGGATGATCGCGCAGCACCTCCAGTCCTCGAAATCTCGGGGCCCTTTTCGTTGTTTCGCCACACCGTGCTTTACGGGCGAGCCCTGGCGGAACTGCTGCCCCACCTCTGCTGGTGTGCCCGCTTTGAATTGCGCGCCGCCTGCCGACTGCTTGGGCGCCTTGTCGACGTGACACTTCAAACCGGCGATCCGATCTTCCCGGCGACCCCGCCCGCGCTGTTCGACAGCCAACTGGAAGAACGCTTCGCCCGCGACGTCGCGCGCCTCAGACCCGACTGGGACGTCGTGCGCGAGCCCGAGCCCGTGCGGGCGGGCACGACCCTCATCTTCCCCGACTTCTTGCTGCGCCACCGCTTGCGTCAAGAGCAGCGCGTGCTGGTGGAAATCGTCGGCTTCTGGACGCCCAACTACCTCAAGGACAAGATCGCTCACCTCCGGCAGGCCAACCTCGGACGCTTCGTCCTGTGCATCGACGACAATCGCGCGTGCGCTGCAGATCTGGACCTGCCGCCCGACTGGCCCGTCGTGCGCTTCCGCCGCCGCGTCGACGCCGCCGCGGTCATGCGCGAAGTGCAACGCCTGTGCGAGGACAATGGGTAGGGGAACTCGGTTGCAATGGGCCTCCTTTCACTTCAAGACGAAGTTATTGAGCCCGGCGACGACCACGCCGACGATGGATTCCCCGGCGATAGCGCCGGACGCAACGGGAACGAGATACGCATCGGCCGAGCGGGGGCGGAAGCGCATCCACAGCGCGGCGGCCGCGGCACCGATCAACATCGACAGCGGGTAGTTGAACGGCAAGATGAAGCCAAGGCCCAGCGCGGTCGGCGACGGCAGGAAACGGCGGGCGCGCGGGACCGCCGTTTCAAGGAGCGTCAGCCCAATTCCGATCGCCGCGCCCCACCCGATGCCCTGGCGAGCCATCGGGTGCAGATGGTCGAGGCCTTGCTGGAAGACCCGTGCCACGGCCAGCCAGGCCTGTGCGGCAGGAGCCGGAAACGCGGGAGCGGAGGTGCTGCTACCGACGAGAGGCCCCGTGTCCGGCACCAGCAAGTAAAAGGCCAGCGTCGTCGCGATCGATCCCGTGATCACGCCGGAAAGTTGCGCCAGGAACTGCCGCCGGGGATTGGCCCCGAGCAGGTAGCCCGATTTGAGATCGGTCAGTAGATCGGCGCTGCCGATGGCGGCGTTCGCGCTGATCGACGCGGTCATGAGATTCGCGGTCGCGTTTTGCGGCAAGAGAATGCCGTACAGAAGTTGGGTCATTTTCCCAACTGCGGTCACGGGCGTGATGTCGGTTTCGCCGGTCGCCCGTGCCGCCACCAGGGAGAGAAAAAATGTCAGCGCCACGGCCAGCAGGCCCATGCTCCACGGGATCTGGAAGTAGACCTGCGCCAGCCCGGTGCAGGCCAGCCCGGCGGCCAGCGTTCCAGCGGCAAACCACGATCCTGGCACCTCGACATCCGGTCGAATCGCGGGACGCGAACGCTGGCCAAGGCCGCGGAAGGCGCGCACCACGGCACCTCCTTGCGTCAACAAGAACATCAATCCGGCGGCGACCATCATCGGGGCGCCGATCCATATGCCGAGCTCTTTCCAGGCGGTGGCCGGTGCATGCGCCGCGCCAGCGCCAAGCGCCGCAGGTCCGACGATATAGCCAAGCAGCAGGCCGCCCAGAACCATCGACACGCACGCGCGTAGGCCCGATAAAACGCCAGCGGCGATCATCACCAGGTGGTGATCGAACACAAACGCCCAGTCGCTCGGCAGCGCGGGCGTGCCGGCACGGCCGCCGTGGGCTCCGCCCGGGAGCCAGTCGAACAGCGCCGAGTGATCCGGCAACAGCGGCGCGCGTCCGCCCTTGCCGCGCGCGATATTCAGATCCACCAGCAATGGCAGAAGGCCTGCGGGTAGTGCCGCCAGCAATAGCGCCTTCGCCTTGCGCGCGGCCTCGCGTCCCTCGCCATAAAGCGATTGCAGCGTCACCGCAGCGGCAATGCCCGAGGGGAAGCGCAAGCGCTCGCGGTTGATGAGATTGCGCTTGCCCGGGATGGCCATGACCACGCCCAGCACGGCCGTGCAAAAGGTCCAGGCCACGATCACCAACCAGGGCAGGTGCTTGCCGTGGGGATCGGCCGGTGTAACCGATAACAAAAGCAACGCGGGAAACGCCGAAATGATCGAGTTCCCGGTCGAATACCCGGCCGCCGACGCAGTTGACTGCATGCAGTTGTTTTCCAGGATCGACATCGGCGTCCTGGCTACGCCGCTCTTCACCAGGAACCCCCAGAGCGAGAACGACAGGATGCAGGCCGTGATCGCGACGTTCAGTCCCCAGCCCGTTTTCAACCCGACGTAAACGTTGGTGAACGCCAGCAAGAAGCCGAGCAGCGATCCGACGCCCACTGCACGCACCGTCAGTTGCGGCACGTCGTCGCCACGGTAGGCGCGCGCGTACCATTCGGCTTCGCTCAGCTCCGCCACCACGGAGGGCGGCAAGCCCAGCGGACGGCCTTTTTCCACTTCCTCGGGCGTCCGCGCCGACCTCTGGAACAGCGCCATCAAGAGCCATATGACCACATCGCCAAGAATCGCGAAAAAAAGCACTCACGGTGCGCGGCCCATGTGGCGATAATCCCGCCCATGAGTTTCGGCATCGGCATCATCGGCGCGGGCAACATTGCCCAGATTCACGCGGGCGCGATCCAGGCGATCCCCGCTTGCAAGCTTGTCGGCTTTGCCGCGAAGACGCCGGATCGGGCGGCGGCGCTGGCCCAGCGTTTCGGCGGCGACTCGACCGCCGACATCGACGCGTTCCTCGCGCGTTCCGACATGCAGGCGGTGACGATCTGCACCCCCAGCGGGACGCACGCCGACCTTGGCATTCGCGCGGCGCGCGCGGGCAAGCACGTCATCGTCGAAAAACCCATCGACGTGACGCTGGAGAAAGCCCGGGCGCTGATCGACGCCTGCGGCAAGGCGGGCGTGAAGCTCGGCGCGATCTTCCAGTCGCGTTTTCTGCCCTCGGTCACCTTGATGAAGCAAGCCATCGATCGCGGGCGGCTGGGCCCGATCTACGTCGCCGATGCTTACGTCAAGTGGTTCCGCCCGCCGTCGTACTACGAAGCGGCGCGCTGGCGTGGCACCAGAGCGCTGGATGGCGGCGGCGCGCTGATCAATCAGTCGATTCACACGGTCGACCTGGTCCAGCACCTGTGCGGCCCGGTGGCGTCGGTGTTCGGTTTCTGCGACCGCAAGCGCCACCCCAACATCGAGGGCGAGGACACCTGCGTCGCGGTGACAAAGTTTCGCAACGGCGCGGTGGGCGTCATCGAGGGAACCACGTCGATTGCGCCCGGGTTCACCCGCCGGGTGGAAATTCACGGCGGGAAGGGCACGATTGTTCTTGAGGGCAACGACATCAGCACCTGGAGCCTGGAAGGCACCGGCGAGGAAGAGGTCGAGCTTGAGCGGCTGCGCGCAGCGGCCAAGGACGCGTCCGACGGCGCATCGGATCCCATGCAGCTCGACATCACGGCACACCGCGACCAGATCGCCGAGTTTGTCGAGGCCGTCAGCGCGGGTCGCATGCCGACGATCGATGGAGCCCAGGGATTGAAGGCGCTGGAAATCGTGCTGGCGGTGTACCGGTCGGCCGACACCGGGAAGCTCGTCGAGTTGCCGCTTTTATGATAGGAGCGCCTGATGAAGCGCATTGCACTACCGGTTGTTCTGGTCTTTTCGGTTGGCTCCTTCGCCGCCTGCAACAAGCAGGAAGCGCCGCCGCCCCCGCCGCCGGTCAAGAAAGCCGAGCCGGTCAAGGTGCCGCCACCGCCGCCGCCAGAGCCCAAGGGCTTGCCCGCGCCTGACGACGTCAAGGCCGCGCCGGCCGATGCCGAGAAGACGAAGTCGGGCCTGGCCTCGAAAGTTTTGCAGCCGGGCACCGAGAAAGATCATCCTGCGGCCGAGGACACGGTGAAGGTCCACTACACCGGGTGGACGACCGACGGCAAGATGTTCGACAGCTCGGTGGTGCGCGGCCAGCCCGCGAGCTTCCCGCTCAACCAGGTCATCAAGGGCTGGACCGAGGGATTGCAGTTCATGGTGGTCGGTGAGAAGCGGCGCTTCTGGATCCCGGCTGCGCTGGCCTATGGCGACAATCCACACGGCGGCGCCCCGTCCGGGACACTGGTGTTCGACGTCGAGCTGCTGGCCATCAACAAGGCGCCCAAGCAGCCTGACGCTCCCAGCGACGTCAAGGGCGCGCCCGCGGGTGCCAAGAAGACGGCGTCCGGACTGGCGTACAAGGTCATCAAGAAAGGCACCGGCAAGGAGCACCCCACCGCGACCAGCAACGTCAGGGTTCACTACTCGGGCTGGACGACGGACGGTAAGCTCTTCGACAGCTCGGTGATGCGCAACCAGCCGGCGGAATTTCCGCTCAACGGCGTCATCAAGGGCTGGGGCGAAGGCGTGCAACTGATGGTGATGGGCGAAAAGACGCGCTTCTGGATCCCCGGCAAGCTCGCCTACGGCGAGGGGAAGCCGACGCCCGGTGGCCCGCCGCAAGGCATGCTGGTCTTCGACATCGAGTTGCTCGAGCTCAAGAAGTAGGGCGCGGCGACGGCGAGCGGAAGAGGCCCTGGGACGCCAAGCGCGCCAAGTAGGAGGCCGCGCCGAGCCAGACGGCGCGGGCCTCGGATCTGCGGTACGCTTACTTTTAGATGAGCCCCCTATCCAGAATCACAAATGACCCTGCGGTGATGGGTGGCCGTCCGTGCATTCGGGGCCTCCGGGTCACGGTTGGCACCATCGTCGGGCTACTTGCCTCCGGGCGCTCCTCTGCCGAGATTCTCAGGGAATATCCGTACCTGGAGCCGGACGACATACAGGCCGCCCTTTCCTACGCAGCGTGGCGCTCCGAGGAAGTTGACCTGCCCCTCAAAGCTTCATGAGGCTTGTGCTCGACATGAACTTGGCCCCTGCATGGGTCGAGTTCCTGCGCGGCCACGGAATCGATTCAGTGCATTGGTCCCACCGTCGGCGACGGCCCGCAACGCCGACCGGCTACGCGAATCCGTTCGGGTGCGTGGAGCTCCATTTCCGCGCGCTGCCGATGATGGTCTCGATGCCGTGCTGCGGGATCCAGCGCAGGGCGGCGCGCGCCTTGGTGTTGTCGGCCCAGATGGCGGGGGCGTCGCCGGGGCGCCGCGGCGCGAACTCGACGCGGAAGTCCACGCCGCTGATGCGCTTGGCCGTGTCGATGATCTGTTTGACGGAATAGCCCTGGCCCGTGCCCAGGTTGAACACGTCGGAGCGGCCGTGCTCAGTCAGAAAATCAAGCGCGCGCGCGTGCGCTTCGGCCAAGTCCAGCACGTGGATGTAGTCGCGCACGGCGGTGCCGTCGGGGGTCGGGTAGTCGTCGCCAAAAACCTGGAGCTTCGGCGTTCTTCCCGTCGCCACGTTCATCACGATCGGCACCAGGTTCTGGACGTCGCGTGGATCCTCGCCGATGTGCCCGTCAAGCGCCGCGCCCGCCGCGTTGAAGTAACGCAGCGCCACCGACTTGAGCCCAGCGCCCGCGTCGAACCACTTCAGCATCTGTTCGACGATGAGCTTGCTCTCACCGTAAGGATTTTCTGGACGCAGCGGCGCGTCTTCCTTGACCGGCAAGGTTTGCGGCGCACCGTACACCGCCGCCGTGGACGAGAAAACGAGGCGGCGGACACCACCGTCCACCGCGGCTTGCAGCAAGCTGAGCGTGCCGACGACGTTGTTCTCGAAGTAGCGGCCAGGTTGCCGCATCGACTCGCCCGCAGCCTTGTGCGCAGCGAAGTGGACGATCGAATCGATGCGATGCTCGGCGATGACCTTGGCAACCAGCGCCCGATCGGCGGTGCTGCCGACGACCAGCGGCGTGTCGCCGACCGCCTCTGGGTGCCCATGTTCCAGCGTGTCGAGCACCACGACGTGATCGCCGCGCGCGCGCAGCACCTCGACGGTATGCGAGCCGATGTAGCCTGCACCGCCCGTGACCAGAACGCGGCTCATCGGTTCTGGATGTGGATGGCCCCACCCTGGCTTGCCTTCACGGCTTCCATGATGGCTTCGGGCAACGTCGGGTGGGCGTGGATGGTGAGGCCGATGTCGTCGGCCAGCGCGCCCATCTCGATGGCCAGCGCCGCCTCGGCGATGGTGTCGGACGCGCCGTTGCCGACCACGTGGATGCCCAGGATCTCGGTGGTTTCCGCGTCGGTCACCACCTGGACGAACCCATCGGTGTCGGCGTTGGCGATGGCGCGGCCGAGCGCGGCGAAGGGAAACTTGCCGACCTTGATCTGGCGGCCGCGCTTTTGCGCCTCTTCGGCGGTGATGCCGACGGATGCGATCTCGGGATCGCTGAAAATGACGGCGGGAATGCAGCGCGGATCCATCTCCGCGCGATGGCCCGCGATGAGCTCGGCGACGACCTCCGCTTCCTTGGATGCCTTGTGCGCCAGCATCGGCTGCCCGCACAGATCGCCAATCGCGTAGATGCCCGCGACGTTGGTGCGCAGGCCGCGATCCACCGGCACGAATCCCTTTTCGACCTTGAC
>CAYSKR010000087.1:0-13498 GCA_964431675.1 uncultured Myxococcales bacterium | reverse complement strand
GAGGGAGTTGATGGTCAGGGTTTGACTTCCGGTCAAATCGCTGACGGAACACTGCTGTCCCCTGCGTGCTGTCGCGACGTTGCCTTTTATGTCGAGCAAGATCGGGCAAGTGCCGCCCACGATGGCGAGCGCAGATTCGGTGCCCTCGCGAAATTCTACCGTATACGACAGGCCGATCGGGGCGGGCCGTGCGGGCACATCAGGACAATTTTCGGTCTCGGTGCCAGACGTGTACTGCCACACACCCAGGAAGCGCTCCGCGTCGGGGTTGCCTCCAGAATCGCAACCGACCGCGCCAAGCAGAGCCAAGGCCACGAGGAGGCCGCTTCTCGCATTCGACGACGACGCTGTGATGGCGGTCATGGCTCACCTCCGGTGAACGTCTCTTATACCCCGCGACCCCTCTGCTGTCACCTCATCGGCGCCATCGGTCTCGACTTCGGCGAACGCGCTTTGCACCGCATCGTCGTCGGCTTCTTCCGCAGCGGTCGCAGTGCGCGCAGGATCGTCGGCACCAACCTTGGCGAAGAATTCGAACACCGCCTTGGCCGCGGCATGGCTCATTCCGGGGACGGCAACCAGATCGTCGAGTGCCGCTTCGCGAATCTTTTTGACGCTGCCGAAGTGACGCAGGAGCAGGCGCTGCCGTTCGTGGCCGATCCCGTGTACCTGCCCAAGCACCGAGCCGAGGGCGCGCCTGGTGCGCTGCTTGCGGTGAAATCCAACCGCAAACCGATGTGCCTCGTCGCGCAGGCGTGCGAGCACGTACAGCTCGGCGCTGTTCGGCCGAATCGGGATTGCGTCCTTCGCGTTGGGCAGGAACACACGGTCCGGCGTCTTGTCGCTGGCGCGCGGTGCCGGTCGGTCGCCTGCGATGGGTGCCTCCGCTTGCAGCTCTCTTTCCTTCGCCAGCGCCACGATCGGCAGGCCCGTGCCTGGCCGGATGTCGATGTCCTGATCCCGCGCCGCGGCCAGCGCCATGCCCAGTTGTCCCTTGCCGCCATCCACGACGATCAAGTCGGGCAACGGCCAAGGCTCGTCCTTGCTGCTGTCCCCCGCCCCGGGCCCCTTGCTGCGCCGGAACCGCCGGGACAGGACCTCGTACATCGCGGCGAAGTCGTCGTTGCCGCGCGCCCGTTTCAACTTGTACGTGCGGTAGCGCGATTTTTCCGGCGCACCGTCGACGAACACCACCAGCGATGCCACGGTGTCGGACCCTTGCACGTGCGACACGTCGTAGCCCTCGATCACGCGCGGCAGGCGCGGCAGCTTGAGGCGGCGCTGCAACTTGCCCAGGGTTTCCTCGCTGTCGGCGTGGCGGTTGCGACGGCTGACGAAGTTCGCCGCCGCGTTTTTCTGCGCCAGGATGACCAGATCGCGCTTGGGTCCGCGCTCGGGCACAAGAATTTCGACTTTTTTTCCGTGCGGGTGCTGGCGCATCTCGTCCAGCCATTCGGCCTTGACCCCGGCGTCGAGAATGTCGAACGGCAAGAGCACCTCGTCCGGGGGCGACGGGTTGAGGTCGTAGTACAGCCCCAGGAATGACGACAAGATCTCGTGGTCGGGAAACTCCTGTCCCGTGAACGAGAAACTGCGGCTGCCCTGCATCTTGCCGTCGCGGATCGCAACCACCGCGATGTCGAGCGCGATGCCCTCGCGGTGAAACCCAAAAAGGTCCTGATTGCGCTGTCCAGCTTGAACCACGTGCTGCGCTTCCAGCGTCTTTTCCAGCGCGAACAGTTGGTCGCGTGCCGTGGCCGCGCGTTCGAACTCGGCGCGTGCGGCGGTTTCTTTCATGCGCAGCCGCAGTCCATTTAGCAACTCGCCGCTTTTTCCGTCGAGAAACAGCCGCACGTCGCGCACCTGTTCGTCGTACTCGGCGGGGGGCACCGGCAGCACGCACGGCGCCGGGCAGCGCTTGATCTGGTACTGCAGGCACGGCCGCCGACGGTTGTGCAGCACGTGATCGGTGCACGTGCGCAACTGGAAATGCCGGTTGACCACCCGCAGCGCTTCGCGGCACGCGGTCGCCGAATGGTACGGCCCAAAATACCACGCTCCGTCGTTGCCCAACTGCCGGACGACCTCCAGACGCGGCCACTCGGCTTTTGGATCGAGCCGCAGCACGAGGTAGTTGCTGTCGTCGCGCAGCTTGATGTTGAAGCGCGGCTGGTGCGCCTTGATCAGCGTATTTTCCAGCAACAGGGCTTCCTTCTCGTTGCGCGTGACGATGGTCTCGATGTCCGCAACCAGGCCTTCGAGCAGCGGCACGAAGTCGCGGCTGTCGCCGCTGGTGGGTGAGAAGTACTGCCGCACGCGCGCGCGCAGGTTCGCCGCCTTGCCGATGTACAGATGCTTGCCCCGCCGATCTTTCATCAGGTAGACACCGGGATCGGTCGGCAACCGGTCCACCAACTCGCCAAGTGAGGTGCGCGGGGTGGACTCGGTCCGGGCGGCATCCTGCGGCGGATCATCGGGCTTGTTGGTTTCGCTCATGGCGGTGCGCCGGGAATGCTAATCTTGGCCTCGCCAGATGTTCTCGCGCGCAAGACGACCGTGGACGTACGTGATCGCGCTCGGCATCGTGTCTGCGTCGTTCCTTGCGCTGGCGGCCCGCGCGGCGGTGCCCGTCGGGCGCCTGACCTGGTTCGGCCAGTCATGCTTTCTGCTCGAAAGCGCCACCGGGACGCGCGTGGTCATGGATCCGATACCCGCAGGGATTGGATACCCGCTACCGGAATCGTTGCACGCCGACGTCATCACCATCAGCCACGAGCACGGCGACCACAACAACGTCGGTCTGGTCACCAACAAGCCCAAGGTGTTGCGTGGACTGACGTTCGACAAAAAGGGCTGGGTGAGCATCTCGGAAAAGGTGAAAGACGTGTCCATCCGCTCTGTGGGCGTCTACCACGACGACCAGAAAGGTGGCGCCCGCGGCCTCAACACCATCTTTGTCTTCGAGGTGGGGGGCGTGCGGGTCGCGCATCTCGGCGATCTCGGCCACTTGCTCACGGACCAGCAACTGTCGGCGCTGGGCTCAGTGGACGTGGTGCTGATTCCTGTCGGTGGTTTTTTTACCATCGACGCGCGTCAGGCCACGCGCGTGATCGATCAGATCCGGCCGCGCCTGATCGTCATCCCGATGCACCACAAGACGAAGGGGCTCACCATCAAGGAGCTTTACCCCGTGGATGCCTTCCTCGAAGGCCGCTCGAACGTCCGTCGTGAAACTGGCAACTCGATAGCGCTCACCGGCCTGCGCTCACGTCCCTCGGTGCAAACCGTGGTCCTCAATGACGAGTGACCGCCGCCCGCGCCAACGCCAGCCGCGTTCCTATTCCTTCTTCAGGTTGAATCGAATAGTGCGCGCCTTGTCGGCAGTGAATTCTTCGGCCTCGGACTCGTGGCCGTCGGCGAGCGCCGTGATGCGGTGAGATCCGGGTGATACGCGCACCGGGTTGGACGCGATTGGCCCGCCGTCGAGCAGCAGGCGCGCCTTCTTGGGCGTGACCTCGACCGTGATCCACACGGCACCGTCTTCCTCAAGCGCCTTGTACACCACGGGCTTGTACGGCTCTTTTCCTTTCGTTCCGTTCAGCAACCGCGTGGCGCGGCCGACGAGATCGGCCTGCTTGAAAAATACCGTGGCCAGTCCAACCGAACCGACAAATGCCAGCAGGATGAACATCACCGTCACCCAGCCACCACCTTGCCGCTTGTACTTGACCGGCTTCCGCGCCTCCGGGATCACCAGCGGTTGTTCCTGCCCCATCCGGGGCATTTTACCGCAACTGCCGGGAGCGATCGTTCACTTCTTTTCGGGCAGCAGCGCGGTGGCGAATTTTTCGACTTCCTCGCGCGTGGTATTTCCCATCAAGGCCCGGCGCAGACTTCCGTTGGCGTCGTAGAAAAACAGCGCGGGAATGGTTCCGTCCCAGCGTGGATCGATGCTGCCCAAGAAGGCTTCGGTGTTGTCGACCTTCAGGATGACGTTCTGCATGGCGCCACCCGTCTTTTCGCCGATGAGCCGTGCCACCACCTGCGCGCCCTGCGGGGTGGCGTCGTCCAGCGAAACCGAAACCAGATCGATGCCGCGTGGTTTCATGTCGCGGGCGAACTTGCCCATCATCGGCAACTCTTCGAGGCAGGGGATGCACCAGCTTGCCCAGACATGCAGCACCGCGACTCGGCCGTGACGCTTGGCCAGGTTTGCCTGCAATTGCGGCAGCGTGATGATTCGCGCGGCCGCAGGCAGCTTGCGGCCCGCGCTCGCTTTGGCCGCGCCGAGTGCAACCTTCGCGAACGGCAAGGCCGCAACAACGAACGCGCCGAAAACCAGTGCATGCAAATTCACGATGCCACCTTACCGAAAAGGGCCGCACCCACCGCAGCCGGAACGTAATTTCCGCCCGACACCAGAATCTTGAGTGCGTCCTTGGCACCGATCGGGAGCACGATGCAATCCGTGTTGCGCACGAAGAATAGGCGCCCGGTGAGTGGGTTGGGGGACGCCGGAACGAAGACGCAGGCCGTGTCGCTGCCTTCGATTGGCCGTGCGGTGGTGAATCCCATCATGCGTGATTTTCCGGATTCGTCCGGAATCAGAACCACCCGCGCGAACATGCCCTGGTCCGCATCGGGGGTGATGGCGATCTGTTTCCACGTCTGGTACAGGTCGTGGAACCCGGGCAGACGTGTCAGCAGGCGATCAAGCAAGCGCAGCAGGTAGCGTCCGAACAGGCTGCTCACGAATACGCCCAGGGCGTAGATGCCAACGATGGCGACGGCGATGCCGACGAACGGGATCTTGACCTCGACCAGCGCGCGGACCTGCGAGTCGACGTACCAGACGATGAACGCCGTCACCACCACGGGCACGGCGGCCAGCGTCCCGGCCAGGAACTTGCGTTGCAGATGCGCTTTGATTTTACCCATCGGGCGACCGCTACGACGCCTTCGCGCAGGTGACGATTGCAATCGCGCTGACCGTCAGTCTTGCTTGGTTCATGGATTTTCCCCCTTCGTTGGTCGGACCAGGACGTGCAAAGTGGTGCCGACGGTTCCATCTGCGCGCAGGCTCGCCGCGATTTCTCCCGGGGCGACTATCTGCACGCTGCCGACCCCCGCTTGCAAAGGCGCGAACGCCTCTTCCAGCTTGGCGATCATGCCCCCCGTCACGACGCCCGTGGCAATGGCGTCGCGCGCCTGCGCGATGGTCAAGCGCGCGATTCGCGACGCCGGATCGTCCTGGTTTTTTCGCACGCCTCCGACGCCTGTGACGGTCACCAGGGCTTCGGCTCCAAGCGCGGCAGCCAGTTGCGCCGCAGTCATGTCGGCGTTGATGTTCAATAGTGTACCCGCTGCGGTTGCGCCCAGACACGACAACACCGGCACGGTGCTCGCCGCCCAGAGGGCCTCAAGTAGGCCCGTGTCGAAGCCCGTCACGTCGCCGACCAGTCCGAGATCGACCGGGTCTGGTCCGGCGCTGGGCAACGGCTTGGGTGGGCGGCGCACGGCGCGGATGATACCGCTGCCCGCGTGCAGACCCACGGCGGGCACACCCGCGGCGCGCAACGCGAGGCACAGATCGATGTTCAGCCGCCCCGCGATCACCATCTTGACGACGTCGAGCGTCGCTGCATCAGTGACGCGACGGCCAGCAATCTGTTTGGTGGGTATCCCCAGCCGGGTCGCCAGGTCGGTGACTTGGCTCCCGCCGCCGTGGACCACCACGAATCGGCGGTCGTTCGCGCGCACCGCTTCGCCGAGCGACGTGGCGCATTCGATGAGGCGTGCTCCATTGAGAACGTCTCCGCCCAGCTTCACAACCACCACGGGCAGGGCCACCGCTGATGCGCTCACGGCCATGAGCCAGGATCCTCCAGCGACATCGCCTCGGGCAAGCCGAGCATGATGTTCATGTTCTGAATCGCCTGGCCGCCTCCCCCCTTGATGAGGTTGTCGGTCACCGACTGCACGACCAGCGTGCGCGTGCCGCTCGTGCCGCCCACTTCGCCGAGCGTCCAGCCGACCTCGGCAAAGTTCGATCCTGACACCGCCGCAACTTCAGGCAGGCGATCCTCGACCGCGCGGACGAACGGCTCCGCGGCGTAGGCTTTTCGGTAGAACTCCGCCACGGATTCTTTCGTCGTGTCTGGCGGCAGCTCGACAAAACACGTGGCCAGGATGCCGCGCGGCAGTGGCGCGGAAACCGGGACGAAGCGCAGCTCCCACTTGCAGGCTGCCGATCCGCCTGCGGCCGCCAGCGTCTCCTCGATCTCGGGTATGTGCTGGTGGTCGAGCACCTTGTAGCTTTTCAAGTTCACGGCGCGCACGGGATGGTGCGTGCCGACGCCCGGCGCGATGCCGCTGCCTGACGATCCCGTAATTCCCAAAACATGCACCGGTCCGTGCAACAGGCCCGCGCGCGCGAGCGGCAACATCGCCAGTTCCACCGTCGTGGCGAAACAACCGGGCGAGGCGACGGCGCGGGCCTTCGCGATGGCGGCGCGATTCAATTCCGGCAGGCCGTAGACGAAGGTGCCGAGCAACTCGGGGTGGGGGTGTACGCCCCCGTAGAACCGCCGGTACGTGTCGGCGCTGGTCAGCCGAAAGTCGCCCGACATGTCCACGATGCGCGCGCCAGTTTTCAATAGGTCGGGTACCCATTGCGCGCTCACCTTGTGCGGCAAACCCAGCAGCACGACGTCGCAACCGGCGGCGGCGTCTGCAGGCGACAAGTTTTCAAACCGCAGCATCGTGCGTCCCGTCAAGGGCAGGTGAACGCTGCCGAGAGGCTCGCCGACGTGGTCGACGCTGGCGACGCGCACAAGTTCCACTTCGGGGTGCAGCAGCAATCGCCGGATCATCTCGGCACCGCCGTAGCCACCACCTCCCACCACCGCAGCCTTGAATCGCTTCGTGCTCATTGACCGGCTAATCTTATCCCGATGCTCACGTTTTGCCGCGCCCTTCTTGCGCTCGCGACGATCCTCGGTGCCGCAGTGGCCCCGCCGCCCGGAACGGCGGTTCCCGCCAAGGCGTTGCCTCAGGCGTTGCCTCAGGCGTTGCCTCAGGCGTTGCCTCAGATCTTGCCCGTGGCTGACGTGCGTCCAGGGATGGTCGGCGCAGCGTGGACGGTTTTTTCTGGGACGAAGCCCGAGCCATTCAAGGTCCGCGTCGTGTCGGTGGTGCATAACTTCCAGCCAAAACGGGACATGATCCTGGTGCGTGCCGAGGATCCGCGCGTCGAGTTCTCCGGCGTCGTGCAGGGCATGAGTGGCAGCCCGGTCTACGTCGACGGCAAGCTCATGGGCGCGATTGCCTACGCGTGGTCGTTCTCGAAGTCGCCCCTCGCTGGGGTCACGCCAATCGAGTACATGCTGGCCGAGCGCCAGCGCCCGCTGCGCCGCGTGGGCGAACTGACGGTCAGCGGAGACGATCTGACCACGCCGGACGAGTCCGACGGGCAGGGCTCCGGCGCAGGCAACGAATCGCGTCTCGCGCGGGTGTCGGTTCCTTTGTCGGTCTCGGGCATGTCCGCGGGCGCGTTTGACTTTTTGACCCAGGATCTGCGGCCGTTCGGACTCGTCCCCGTGCGCACGGGCGGCGGTGGTGCGCGCCGGAGCGCACCGGGCGAACGGGTCGCGCTCGAGCCTGGTGGGACCATCGGCGTGCAACTGATTCGCGGCGACATGAACGCAGTGGGCATGGGGACGATCACCTGGGTGGACGGTGATCAGATCCTGGCTTTTGGTCATCCAATGTTCGGTGTCGGCGAAGTCAGTCTGCCCATGGTGACCGGCGAGGTTCACGCGTTCATTTCCAGCCTCGCCGCGTCGTTCAAGCTCACCTCGCCGTTGGTCGAGGTCGGCACGATTCTGCAAGACCGACCGTCCTGCATCGTGGGGGATCTATCGACACACACCGCGATGCTTCCCATCCATGTGCAGGTCACGGCACCCAACTCATCCCGCTCGTTCCACGCCGAAATTGCGCGCAGCAAGCGACTCACCCCGGGTTTCGCGACCGCGGTGGTCATCAGTGCGTTTGCCGAAACCGAACCCGACATCACCGAGATGGCGGTTGCCGTGACCACGCGCATCGACGTGCGTGGCCATGGCCGGTTTGAGTTTCGCGATCAGGTCTTCACGCCCGACGGCCTTTCACCGCGGGTTCTCATCGGCTCGCGCGGCATCCGCGCGCTCGGCGACATCTTGAACAACCCCTTCGAGCCGGTGGTCGTCGAGCGCATTGACGTGGATCTGGGCATCGATTTTCGGCGTGACCTTGCGGAAATCGTCGCCGTGGCGCTGCCGGGCGACGAGGTGCATGTCGGCGACACCGTGCCGTTGCGCGTGACGCTGCGCCCCTACGCGGGTCGCGAAGTTGTGCAAACCGTTTCCGTCACCATCCCACGCTGGGCCTCGGGGCAGGCGATCAAGGTCGAGGTCGCCTCCGGAGCGCTGGTGCGTCCCGACGTTGCGCGGCCCGAGAATTTTCGCGGCTTCATGGAGAATCTGCGCGCGTATTACACCTCGGCATCCATCGTCGTCAGCCTCAGCACGCCCGACAGTGGCGCGGCGCTGCGCGGCCGCCTGATCCCGGGCTTGCCGGGCTCCGCGCTCGACACCTTGCGCCCCGCCTCCGACACGCGGCGCCCCGACACCTACCGCGTGGCCGAGCGCAAGGTGATCCCGTCCCTTCGCCCGGTGAGCGGTCGGCAAGAGCTCACGCTGATGATTCAGGACGACGCGCTTGGCGGTGTACCCCGCGCGGCGCGATAGGCGCTGCGGGGCAACTACTCGACGAACACGTCGACGGTCGGGCGCAACTTCGAGCAGGCGGCGAGCACCTCGTGGACGACGTTGCGCTTGAACGCGCCGACGAGTTTGTCATCGAGCGGCTGCTTCTCGTCGATGGCCACGTACGCCTGCTGCGTGAGGTTGTAGTCGAAGCGCGGCGCCCACTTGCGCGAGCCCAGCCGCGCCGTGGTCGAGCAGTTGTCCACCATGTACGCGACGCCGCGCTTGTGCATGTACGGATTCAGCGAGTCGACCGCCTCGATGACCGATTCGTTCGCGATCTCGGAGTAGGGGTGGCCCTTCTCGTTGAGCACGTCGATCTGCGCCATCATCGTCGCGATGTACACGCCTGCCGTGAACGGATGCAGGGGGATCTTGTCCTCGGCGCGCCGCGCTCGAACCTTCTCGCCGACCTGCCAGGTTTCCGTCCCGTCGATCTTGCCCATGGGACGTTTCTTCAGACGAAGGCCCGCCAGCACCACGCCGCGGAGCTCGTTGCCCGACGACACCTCGTCGTAAATCTCGGACAGGATCTCGGTCGCCGCGGGATAACTCGCCGCGTAGGCCGCCTCGAACTCTTGCTTGCCCGCCGCGTCCAGACCCTCGTACACCGCCAGGATGCCCTGGCGCGAAATCGTCTTCGAGATCGGACCCGTGATGGACTCCGCCGAATTCAAGAATGCGTCGTCCGCGCTCATGCCCTGCGCGCGGAAGCGCCGGTAAAGGCTTTCGATGATGCCATGCACGGCACCCAGCAGAATGCCGCGCTCGCCGTAAATGTCCGACTTGAACTCGGATTCCAGCGTCGTCTGGAACGTGTACGGCGATCCAAGCGCCACCGACCAGCCGAGCGCCAGGTCCGTCGCCCGCCCGTCGATGTCTTGCTCGATGGCGAAGCTGGCGTTGATGCCCGCGCCGTTCACCGTCTTGCCCTGCACGTACAGGCGGCGCACCGATGGACCCATGCCCTTGGGACACACGCCGATGACGTTGATCTTGGCCGGCCACTTGGCGCCGACGTTCTGCAGGTGCCCTAGCAAAAATCCGTGCGACAGGCCCAGCGTCGTTCCCGGCCGGATCGCCTCGAAGAGGCGGCTGTAAAGTTCCGCCTGCGCCGCGTCCGAAATCAGCAGCAACGTCAAGTCCGACTCGCGGATGACCTGAAACATCTCGCCCTGCGTCCCATTGGCCTGGGTAAAGCCGGCCTTATCGGCTTCCAGGGCCGACGTTGAGAGAGGCCGCAGGCCCACCTTCACCTTGATGCCAGTGCCTGCAAGCGAGTCGCGCAGGTTCTGCGCCTGCGCCGGCCCCTGCGAGCCCCAGCCGATGACGCCGATCTGCTTGATGCCCGCGAACGCCTTTGGCAGCAGCGGCAAGAGGTGACGGCCGCCCTTGACGATCTGCTCCTGGTGGCCCTGCAATTCGAGTGAATCCACCTGGAATACCTGGGATGAAAAGTTCAAGTGCTGCGCCATGGTTCGTGACCTCCAGCATCAGTATGCGCCCCGGCGGTCGTTGCGAAAAGTGCATTAATCGAAACTCTGTATTGCGTATAATGAAACGATGGATCATGACGCACTTCAGTCATTCGTGCATCTCGCGGGCACCCTGCACTTCGGCAGGACCAGCCGCGAGCGCCACATCAGTCCGTCGGCGCTGTCGCGTCTGGTGCAGCGCCTTGAACATGAAGTCGGCTGGCCGCTGTTCGAACGCGACCAGCGGACGGTGAAACTCACCACCGAAGGCCGTCGCTTCGTGGCGTATGCGCGCAACTCGCTGCAAGCGTGGGACGTCTACCGCAGCGTCGGCCCCGGGTCGCAGGCGGGTCTGTCGGGCAGCATCTCGATCTTCGCTTCGGTCACCGCGTGTCAGAGTTTTCTGCCGCGTGTGCTGGCGACCTTCCGCAAGGCCTATCCTGACATTCGAATCGGGTTGCAAACCGGGTACGCGGCCGACGCGCTTGAACGCCTGGCCACCGGAGCCGTCGATGTCGCGGTGGCGGCGCTTCCTGATCGCGTGCCCGCGTCGCTTGCGGTGCGCGTGCTCTTGCACACGCCGCTGGTGTTCGTCGCGCCGGTCGCGCCGTGCGAAGTGGCGCGCCAGGTCGCCCACGATCCCATCGCGTGGGCCGACGTGCCCATCGTGTTGCCGGCCACCGGTCTTGCGCGCGTCATGGCTGATCGCTGGTTCCGGCGCAAGCACGTCACCCCGCACATCTACAGCGAGGTCCCCGGCAGCGAGGCCATCCTGTCGCTGGTGAACCTCGGTTGTGGGGTCGGCATCGTGCCCGAACTCGTGCGCGATCGCAGCCCCTTGCGCCACGAATGCAGGCGGCTATCCGTCGCGCCCGCGATCGGCGAATTCCGCATCGGCGTTTGCGTCCCTCACCGCCGCTTGACCTCGCCCCTGGTCAAGGCGTTCTGGGACAGCCTGGCCGACAAATCGAAGAAAGCCTGAAACGCGCGCGTTGTACACTGCGGTCCCCATGAGAGTCCCGCCGCCCTTCTTGTCCGTGGTGACCGTCGCGCTTCTCGTCTCGTCGGCCGAGGCCACCACCACCCGTGCGTTTCGTCAGACCACCGCCAAGGATTTCGAAGAAGGCGAAGTCACCGGCAGCATGGTGCTGCCCACCGGCGATGTCGTTGCTGGCAGCAAGGCCCGCCGCGTACCGCTTGATGCGACCTTCGTCTGGTGTTCGGTGGCAAGCCCCGATGGCAAGACCGCGTACTTTGCCGGTGGCGACACCGCACGCATCCACGCGGTGCCGATGCAAGCAGCCGGTGGTGCCGAAGCGGCTGCACGCCAGGTGGCCCTCCTCGACGCGCCCTGGGTCACCGCGCTCGGCGTCAAGCCTGACGGAACGCTGCTCGCCGCCACAACGCCGGGCGGCCGCGTGTTCAGCGTCAATCCGGGCACTGGTACCCAGACGTTGCTTGCCCAGGTCGGCACCGACCACGTCTGGGCCCTGGTTCACGAACCGCGGACCGGCATCACCTACGCCGGCACGGGCGGCAGCGGCACGATCGTCGCCATCGACGCCCAGGGCAAAGTTCGCACCGTGTGGGATTCGGGCGACAAGCACATTGTGTCGCTCCTGTTGCTCGCCGACGGAACGTTGCTCGCCGGGACGTCCGACCAGGCCATCGTCTACCGCGTGGCCGCCGATGGCAGAGCGCAGGCGCTGCACGACTTCGACGCCGACGAGGTTCGCGCGATCGCACGGACGGGCACCTCGACCTACCTGGCGGTCAACGACTTTGAACCGTCGCTCGACGGGGGGGCTTTAGGCCTCGCGTCCGCGACCACACCCAAGGGCACGAAGATTCAAGTTGCGACCGGCGGTACGCCGGCCTCCGCAGGCGCACTGCCGCGCCCCGGGCAGGTCAAGTCCAAGGCCGCCGTCTATCGCCTGGAAGACAGCGGTGCCATCGAACAGGTGGCAAGCCTCGCCGACGGTTACTACACGTCGCTGGTCGCGCTTGAAAACGGCGACGTGCTGGCGGCCGCGGGAACTGGCGGCAAGATCTATCGCATCGCCGCCGATCGCACGGTGGCCCTGGTGGCCGACCTTTCCGAACGGCAAGCGCTGACCTTGCTGCGTACACGCGACGCCGTCGGCGAGGGATTTCTCGTTGGCTCGGGCGACACCGGCGGTGTGTACCGAGTGCGTCCGGCGACTGCGGGCGAGGCGACCTACCTTTCCAAGGTGTTCGACGCCGAGTTCCCGTCGCGCTGGGGCCACCTGCGCTGGACCGGCACGCCGGGCTTGCAGTTCGAGACGCGCTCGGGTCAAACCGCCAAGCCCGACAAAACCTGGGCCGACTGGCGCAAGCTCGGCGGCGTGACCATGCAAGGCGGCGAAGCCGAAGGTGCCATCGCCAGCGCTTCCGCCCGCTACGTGCAATACCGCGTCACCCTGTCTGGTCGCGGCGCGCTTCTGCGCGAGACGACGATTTCGTACCTGGCGCAAAACCAGCGCCCGCGCATCACCGACGTGACGACCGAAAGCGCGGGCGAAAAGCCGACGGTCCCCGGCGCAACAGTTGCGCGCGTGCATGCCGCGGTCCTCAAGCTGCGCTGGAAAGTCGAGAATCCCGACGGCGACGAGCTCATCTACCGCGCGTCGTACCGGCAGGAGAGCGAGAAGCCCTGGCGCGCGCTTGGCGGCCCCGATCCCTTGATCAAGCCCGAGTACGACTGGAACACCGAGTCGGTGCCCGATGGCACCTACGTCGTGCGCGTTTGGACCTCCGATGAAAAGGCGACACCGGGCGATCGCGCGCTCGACTTTTCGTTCGAGTCGCCGCCCTTCCTGGTCGACAACACCCGGCCCGAAGTCACGGGACTTGCCGCGAAGGAGTCCGTGATCAGTGGCCGGGCCAGCGATCATGCCTCGCCGATAACGCAGATCGAGTATTCCGTCGACGGCAACGAGTGGCGTCCCGCCGCACCCACCGATGGCATCCTCGATCAGCGCACCGAGACGTTCTCACTGCGCCTGCCCACGACCCTGACCAAGGGCGCGCACGTCGTCACCGTCCGCGCCTTCGACGCCACCGACAACGTCGGCGCGGCGAAGATCACCGTCGAGACGAGGTAGGTGATTACCCGCATCGTAACCGTTCACGCCCATGACCGAATCCCGTCGGAGAAAGTGGCTCGGTGGCGCGGCTTTGCCGGGGCACCGAGCG
>CAYSKR010000086.1:0-10415 GCA_964431675.1 uncultured Myxococcales bacterium | reverse complement strand
CCAGTGAATGCCCACGCCGTCGCCGATCAGACGATAGCGGCGCAGCTTGGCCACGCTGGCATCGCGCAGGCGCGGGAACCATTCCAGCGGTACGCGGATCGTGCGGCCGTCGACCAAGTGGACGGCCATCTCACCGCCTGTGAATTCCACCGACTCGGCGCGCGGCTGCTCAGGCGCCGAAGTGCTCACGCCACCTCCGTCGGAATGATGCCCGGTGCTCATCGACCAAAAGTCTAGCGCGTTTTATCTCTTGAGTCTTGAGCTTGACTGAAACCGCAAGCGCGACGGGGTCAAGCCAGAATTTGCCGTAGCCGTCGCCCACTTCGAAGTGGACGTGGGGCGGCTCGGTCCCTTCATTGCTGAAGAAGAAGAACCGGAAACCATCGACGGTGAGCAGCGTCGGCACGCGGAGAAAATACCACGCTCCACCCTTGCGGCGGCGTGAGCGCTTTTCGCTGCTACACTTCCGAGCCCCGTGTCCAGGACGCGCCTGTCCAAGACCAACGCCCTGTCGTCGAACCAAGGCAATCCCTCACCAAGGTTGCGCAAAGTGGCGAAGCTCGTCGATGGTCGCACCCTGAGAATGCGCGCCCGGCCAGCCGGGGACATGCCCAACTGCGCCTAGTTTTTTGGCGCAGCTGCGGCCGCCGGCGGAAACGGCGTGGCACCCGCCGCGCCGGGCATCTTGACCGCTGCGCCTTCTTCGTATTTCGACGGGCATTTGGCCGATACGCCGTCGGGCGCGACCTTGATCTTGCCGTCATCGCCGAGCACGCCGGTCAGCACGACGGGCGAGCCGCTCTTGAAGGTGTCAGGCACCAGACCGTGGTATTCGGCGGAGATCTGCGCGGCGCGCTGCAGCGGCGGCTTGCTTTCAATGACGAAGCGAAAGTCGAGTGAATGATCGCCTTTGCCTTGTTCGATGGTGCCGGGAACCACGAAGCCCTGCACGCGCAGCTTCTTGCCCTTCCATTTCGCCGGGTTGGTCACCACCTCGTCGACGTGGTTGTAGTACTCGGCGCCTTGCAGCGTGGAGAAGTACAGCAAGCCACCGATGGTGCCCACCACCGCCGTCACCGACGCGACGACTTTCCAGGCGCCGCGCGCGTCGGTTGGAAGGCCCGCGGTGCCGGTTGCGGTGCTCATGCGCGTATCCTAGCGCGCGTTTGCCGAGGAGCAACCGCAGCGACGGCGTGAAAGTATCGGTAGAACATTTCCATGCCGCCCGAGGCTTGCCCCCAGTCGAAGTTTTCGTTGATGGCGTGGTAGCCATGCTCGGGCAGCGACAGGCCCATGAACAGCACGGGCGCGGCGAGGTGGCGGCGCATGGTCAGCACCGCGCCGATGGAACCACCCTCGCGCGTGAGGCCCGGCTCGCGGCCGAAGGTTTCTTTCATCGCGGCGACGGCGGCCTGGTGATAGGGGCCGCCGATGTCGGCGCGGTACGGTGCGAGCGCGCCCTCGGGGGTGACGACCGCGTCTGGGCAGTGCTTCTTGATGAACGACTTGATGAGCTTGAACGTCTTGCCGGTGGTCTGATCGGGGACCAGGCGGCACGACAGTTTGGCCTCGGCGGCGTGCGGCACGATGGTCTTGATGCCTGGCCCGGTGTAGCCGCCAACCAGGCCATGCACCTCGAACGTCGGCCGCGCCATGACCGCTTCCATGACGCTCTGGTCATCGGAAAAACGCAGGCTGGAAAGTTCGTGCGCGGATTGAAACCCCTGGCGCGTGAAGCCCGAACGCCGCAGCCCCGCACGTTCCGTCGCGCCGAGCTTGCAGACGTCGTCATAGAAGCCGGGGATCTTCACCCGGCCGGTGCGCGCGTCGTAGAGCTCGGTGATCAAGGCGGCGAGTTCACCAACCGGGTTGCGCGCGGCACCGCCCGTGGTGCCCGAGTGAACGTCCTTGGCTCCCGTTTGCAGGCGCACGGTGAAGCCGACAAGGCCGCGCAGGCCGTAGGGCAGGGCGGGCTTGCCCGCGGCGATCCAGATGGTGTCGGAGACCACAACCACGTCGGTGCGAAAACCGCCCGCGACCGCGGACTTCAGCCCGGTTTCGAAATTCGGGCTGCCGATCTCTTCTTCGAGCTCCCACAGGAACGCAATGTTGGCGCGCACCCCGTCTTGCAGGGCCAGACGCGCACCGTGCAGGGCGGCCAGCGCGGGTCCCTTGTCGTCGGTGGTGCCGCGGCCGAAGTAGCGATCGCCTGTGCGCGTGAACGTGAACGGCGGGGTTTTCCACTCGGCGGGATCGGCGGGTTGAACGTCGAGGTGATTGTAGATGGTGATGGTCGGGAACGACGGATCCTGCACGATGCGTCCCACGACGATCGGGTGCCCGCCGTTTTCGGCCAGCGTGACCTCGGCCCCGGCTTCGCGCAAAAGACCGCAACCGACTTCTGCACCGCGCTTCATGTCGGCACGTCGGCCGGGATCCATGCTGACGGTGGCCACCTCGACCATGGTGGCGAGATCCGCTTCGTACTTCGTTCGCAGCGCCGCGATGCCGCTTTTCAATGACGTGGTGTCTCGCATGTTGTACCGCGATGGACTGCTAGCCACCGATCTGGACCATGGCCTTGCGCGGGCCGCCGAGCCCGACAAGGTCGAATGAATGTCCGTCGCGTTTGTGCGCGACCGCAGCGCGAATGGCGTTCGTCACTGCGTCGGGGCCACCGTCGTGCAGCGCCCGGCGCAAGTCGGTTGCGTCGTCGTACCCGAGGCAGGTGTGCAGATGTCCCGCCGCCGACAGCCGCACGCGGTTGCACGTGTCACAGAAGTGTTCGGTCATCGCCGAGATGATCCCGACCACCGGATCGGCAAACGCGCTCGTGGTTTCGGTGCCAAGCAGGCGCCAGTAGCGCGCGGGGCCGGCTCCACGGACCGCGCCGCCCTCGGGCACCAGCCGCGCGCCGGGAAACGCCGCTTGCACCAGCTTGCGAACTGCCGCGGCATCCAGAAGTTCTCCAGGAACAAAAAGTTGCCCGCCCGCCATCGGCATCTGTTCGATGAAGCGCGGAATCATGCCGCGTGCCCAGCAGTAGGTGACGAACGCGCCGACCTCGTCATCGTTGAACCCCTTGACTCCGACCGCGTTCATCTTGATCGAGGTGAAACCGGCGGCTCGTGCTGCATCTAGACCCGCAAGAACGGTGTCCAGATCACCGCGCCGGGTGATGCGTCGGAATTTTCCCGGATCCAGGGTGTCGACGCTGACGTTGAGCCGATTGACGCCCGCATCGCGCAAAGGACGCGCGAGGTTGGCCAGCAAGTGGCCGTTGGTTGAAAGCGCAAGATCGGTGATGCCGGGGATCGCCTTGAGCATGCGCACGAGATCCGGCAGATCGCGCCGCACGGTGGGTTCGCCACCGGTGATGCGCACCCGCTTGACGCCAAGGATGGCGAAGCAGCGGACCAGGGCGCACACCTCTTCAAATGTCAGGATGTCGTCTTTGTCGACGTGGCTGACGCCGTCCTCGGGCATGCAGTAGGTGCAGCGGTAGTTGCAGCGGTCGGTGACCGACAGGCGCAGGTAGTCGATGCGGCGGCCCTGCGCGTCCGCCAGCGGCGACGTCGATTGGTCAGGCGCGGGGGCCGTCGTGGCCTCAGTCCTGGTGCTTGCCGTGGTGCCCATGCTTGTCGTGGTGGCCGTGATGTTCATGGTGGTCGTGATGCCCGTGACGGTGCAACTCGGCCACGATGTGCGGCAACTCGGGAAGTATGAGCTTTTCCATCGCCAGACGCACGCCCGCAGGCGAGCCCGGCATGGTGAAGATCACGGCGCGCCCTCGTGTGCCGGCGGTGGCGCGGGACAGCATCGCGGCCGAGCCAATCTCGGCAAACGACAGCGCGCGGAAAAGCTCGCCGTAGCCGTCGATGACTTTTTCGAAGACGCGCGACATCGCTTCGATTGTGCTGTCCCGGCTCGACAGACCGGTGCCCCCGGTCAACAGCACGGCATCAATCTCTCCCGAGGCGCAAAGTTGAGCCACAACGTCGGTCAATTCGGTGGCTTCGTCGCGCAGAATGCGCGTCGCGACCAGCCCGAAGCCCGCGCCACGGCACAGCTCCGCCACCAGGCGACCGCCCTCGTCGGTTGCCAGGGTGCGCGTGTCGGATACGGTGATCACCGCAACCCGGACTGCGGGCGGAGCCGGTGCGTGGGACTTGTGCTCGTCGATGCTCATCGCGCCACGAATCTTACACGTCCTGGCGGCACCGGTCCGGTCCAGATGAGCCTACAGCCCGGCGATCGGCGCGCCCCTGTTGCAAGCCTTCCCAAATCCCCTTGCACATCGCCATCAGATTCGCGGCCCGGCCGGGAACAAACAGGGCAAACGCCAACGTGTTGACCAGCAAGTCCATGGTTCGTCCGACCTTCCAGGTCCAATGTACGTACTGCCGATAGCAGAGGCGCGCATGGTTTCTGTAGATGTAGTAGAGGCGCATCGGCGAGTACAACCTGATGTACACACCCGGCATGGGGTGCAAAAGGCCGTCGCTCTGGCGATGGTGCAGCGCCGTTTCGTAGGTCGCGAGGACGCGATATCCTCTCGACCGGGCGCGAAAGCACCACTCGCAATCGACTGAATCAATGAACAGGCTGGCGTCCATCGAACCGACGTCTTCCAGGCAGGCAAGGTTGACGAGCGTTCCGGAGGTAATGACGTAGGTCACGTCGAACGGCTCGTGGACGGCCTGCGACGCAGCGGGAACGCGCCGCATCGAGGGGGCGACCGCCTGCCCGATGTGCTCGATCCTGCCTTGCAGGGAATCGAAGATCGAGGGCCCGATGGCCGCGATTTTTTCTCCCTTGTCGATTTCTCGGCGGCAGCCCTCGTGCAGCTTCGCCAGCATGCCGGGCGCGGGGATGCTGTCTTGATCGAGGAGGAAAGCGAAGGCCGCGGGTTTTGCTTGCACGAAATCGAGGCCGTCGTTGAGCGCGGCCGCCAGGCCCTTGTTGTCGCCATCGCCAATGCATTCAACGCCGGGCCGCGACAACAAGCCCAGTTGTGCCAACGCGGCCGTTCCGGCGCCGTTGTCGCAGTACACGATGCCTCGGACTTGTGTGGCGGTCGCCTCGAATTGCTGCCGCAATAGGTCGTGATTGGGGTGGTACAGAACCACGATCGCCCACGCGTCGATGGAATCAGTCGGCATTGCCAGCGGCTGTGTCATCGGAAGATCCGGACGATGCGTTCAAAACTCTGCTTTTCTTCCGCAGGCAATCTCAGGATCCACAGGCCAAGGACGTACACTGCGGCACCCACGACAATCACCGCGGGAACACGCAGCCAGACCGACGTCATGGCCGAGCTTGTCGCCCACTCCGCCCCGAACAGCAAGGCGGCTGCCAGGATGGGCTTCCAGAGGCCCAGACTGAACGGGTGTACGTGCTCGAGCACGGCGACTTGGACGATGATGATCAACTGCAACAGCAGCGTGGTTGCCAGCGTGGCAACGGCCGCTCCGAGAATTCCGAAATGCTTGATGAGGAAATAGCCTGCGACGAGATTGAAGATGGCGGCGATGAGGTTGTCGATAAGCGACAACGTTGATCGCCCGGCGACCATGATCACCCAGCCCGTCAGGCCCAGCGACGCATTGATGAACTGACCGAGCGCCAGCAGCAACATGGCCGCGGCGGCGTCGACGTAATGAGAGTCAAAAAATGTGCCCAGAAGATCCCGCCCCAGCACGGCGACGGTCAGCGCAATCGGCGCGGCGACGGTGACCACCCACCGTGTGGTGAGGATCAAGTTGTAGCGCAGGCGGGGAAGGTCACGCTGGCTGAGAGTTTCCGACAGCACGCCCGCCACGATGCTGTCGAACGCGGAGCGGATGCTGCCGATGGGGCGGGTCAGAACCTCCGCGGCCCCGAAGAGCGCGCCCATCTCAGGCCCGCCCAGCGCATACAAGATGACCATGTTGGCCCGCTGAGCGATGGCGTTCAGCAGTTCAGCCGCGCCGAGGGGAAGGGAGAAGCGCGCGAAGCCGGGTAACCACGGTGCAGACCAAAGCCGATGCGTCTCGGCCCGAAGCAGGATCTTGCGCACCGCCCACACCGCCGCGATGAGCGTCACGCCGTAAGCGAGGAGGTGAGACGCCACCAGCCCGTGCAGCCCGGCCCCGATCGCCCAGGCGGAGACACCAGCGGCGAGGAGCAGCACGGGCTCAAGCAGCCCGCGCACGTAGAAGTTTGCCCGGGTCACACGGGCGGCCAGGCTGGCCTGCATCAGGATCCACAACGCGCCGGTCAAGAGCGGCAGCGGTGCGAGAATTCTCAGCGCGGATGCCAGCGCGCCGTTCTCGATCGGTGACTTCAAGATCGGAGCAAGGGACGAGGCGAACCAGGGTGCCAGCCAGGGTGCCAGAAATGCGAGGCCGATGGCAAACGCTCCGCCGACGACGGTCTGCAGCCGCAGGGCCGTCCCGATGGCGCTGCGAACGCCAGCCGAGTCGCCCGTGGTCCGCGCGCTGGCGACGTAACGCAGCACTGCCTTGTCGGCACCGGCTGCGCCGCCGCGACAAAAAACTTCCATCACGTTCAGCGCGGCCTGGTACGACCCATAGATCGTCTGGCCAAACAGCCGGGCCACGACCACCGGCAACAGACCAAGAAGGCCCTGCGCGACGACGGTGAGCACTTGAACGGCACCGCTGCGCGCGACGTGACTCGCATCGGCCCCGTCGCGTGCGGCCGTGTCGGCGTTCGCGTCCGCTGTCACCCGCGCGCCCTCAGGGTTCGTCCAGCAACGAGGCCGCCGGGACAAGGTTGAGCAGCGCGCGGCGGCGCTTTTTAAGCTGCGCGAAATCGAGTGCCTTGTAATCGAGGGTCGGCAACTTGATGCAGTCCTGGGCACCGCGCTCGATGATGCCGCATCCGTCGTCGAGATCCAGGACGCGCATCGACAGGTCGGCGCGGGTGGCGCGAAGCTTTGCCCACGCCTTCCACACCGTGCCGTTCCAGTGTTTGACGCCGTCGTAGTCCTCGGTCTGCGCATCGCGCGTCAGCGGGTTGCAGTCGTGCAGAACGATCGCGCCGCCGTCAGCCAATACCGCCAACGAATTGATCACGTCGACTTCGACCTGCTCGGCCAGATGCAGACCGTCGATGAAGACCAGATCGTAGCGGGCGTCGGGACTCGTCTTCGCAAGCTGATCGAAGTAGTCGTTCGACGTCATCTTGAAGGTCACCGGCCCAAGTGGGGCCGGATCGACGCCGTGCTTCTCGGGGACTCGAATCTTGGCGAAGTTCTCACCGTCCCGGACGCCAATTTCCAGGTAGCGCTTGTACCCCCGCGTCTCGATGAGGTGGTTGAGGACGTCCGACCGCAACCGGAGGTGCTTGGATCCCGGGGGCGAACGGCGAAGGAGTCGATCAAGCAGTGGCATGGCGCGGGTCGCGGCGACAATCGACACGATACCCCAGATTCTTCCGGGCGCACGAATCGCCCTTGACTATGCGCTGACCGCGGGCTTTTTGTCCGACCAGGGGCGCGCCTGTTCTAGCTGCGCGGCAAGGCGAAACAGCGTGGCTTCATCGCCGAATCGTCCGGTGAGCATCGTCCCGATGGGCAGCCCAGCGGCGTTCCAGTAAAGCGGCACGCTCATTGACGGGAGCCCCGCGACGTTGCCGAGCGGCGTGAACGGCATGAAGGCGAATACTTGATCCAGGGTCTTGTCGACCACGCCGGGCAGTTTCAGCAGCGCGCCGAAGCTGGTGCGGGCGATGAAATTTTGCACCAGTGCATCCACCCCGCGCGGGGCAAACGCGCCGTGTGCAACCGGGGGCAAGGCCAGAGTCGGCGACAGGATTGCGTCGTGGCGTTCGAAAAAACGCGCCAAGTTGCGTCCGATCGTCTGCAAACGGGCGCGCGCCTTCATGGTCGCCACCGACGAGTGCTGGCGGCCGAGCAACCCGCACAGCCAGGTGGCGGTTTCGAATTCGCTCGCGTTTGCCTTCCTGCCCAGCACCCGCGAGCCCTCGTCGATCATGGCGGCGACATCGATGCACACCATGTGAAAAAAATCCGCCGCGAACGCGCGCGGCTCGATGCCGATCTCCCGGTTGACATCGATTTCCTCGATCTGGTGTCCGAGCGATCGGAGCAACGTCGCTGCGTCGTCCGCTGCGGCCGCGCAATCGGGATGCACGGTTGCAGGCATGTGTGGCGTTTTCGTCAGCGCGATGCGCAGCGGGCCTGGTGCGATGCGGGTTTCTTCCGCGAATGGCCGCTCGGGCGTGGGTGCCGAATGGATCGTGCCCGGCTCCGGGCCCGCCGTCACGTCGAGAATCGCGGCGCTGTCGCGCACGCTGAGGCTGAGCACGTGCTCGACGGCGAATCCATGCCAAACCTCGCTGCGATCCGGACCGGGTGGGTTGCGCCCGCGCGACGGTTTCAGCGCAAAGACGCCGCAACATGACGCCGGCATTCGCAACGATCCGCCGCCATCTCCGCCGTGCGCCACGGGCACCATGCTGGACGCCACCGCTGCGGCGCTTCCGCCGCTTGATCCCCCGGGCGTGATTCCAAGTTTCCACGGGTTGTGCGTCGGGCCGGTCAGCCGCGGTTCCGTCACCGGAGCAAGCCCAAACTCCGGCGTGTTGGTCTTGCCGACGATGATGAAACCCGCCCGCCGATAGCGCGCCACCAGCGTGCTGTCGTGGTCGGCAATCTGCTGCGAGAAGAACTGACAGCCCTCGGTTTGCCGCGCGCCCGCCACCCCCGCGCCCAGATCCTTGATCAAAATCGGCACGCCCCGGAACGGTCCATCAGGCAGAGTGGCTGCCGCAGCTTTTCGCGCCTCGTCGTACAGCTTGAGCGTGACGGCGTTGAGCTGGCCATTGACGCGTTCGATGCGCGCGATCGCGTCCTCGACCAACTCGCGCGGCGTGGCCTTGCCGGTGCGCACCAGCAGGGCCAGGCCAACCGCGTCCCGTGCGTCGCGATCCGGCACGGGTCAGATGATGTCGGTCGTTCCAGGCATGGCGAACCTCATCAATAGGCGCTGTCGGGCGTCATCTTTGATCGCAGATCTTTCAGCGCAGGTGGATCCTCATCAAATGGGCGAATCAGGCGCACGCCCACGTTGGTGGCTTCGGTGTGCCACCAGATGCTTTGCGGATTTTGCGGATCCTGCTTGCTCCACCATTTCTCGGAAAACCGTCGCGCCGCGCAGCGCAGCAAGGGCGGCTTGTCGGTCCAGGCACCACCGCGCGCCACGTGCGGGTAGCGCCGGTCGCCGGGCAAATTGACGGGCAGTTCGCCGACCGCGCTCTTCGCGTAGAAGGCAGCGTCGTACTGATCAATCACCCACTCGGCCACGTTGCCGTGCATGTCGAAAAGGCCAAACGGGTTCGCCTTCTTCTCGCCGACCGGCCGCGGGCGTTTCGCGGCGTTGCCGACGAACCAGGCGTGGTCGCCCAGGGCCTTGGCGTCACGGCCGAACGAATAAGCAGTCGTGGTGCCTGCTCGGCAGGCGTATTCCCACTCCGCCTCCACGGGCAAACGGTAGGGCTTGCCCGTCTTGTGCGCCAGCCAGGCAGCGTAATTCATGGCGGCGTGCCAGGTGACGGCGATGGTGGGCTGCTTGCTCTTGCCGTAGCCGAACGTTTCGTCCGCGTAGGGTGGAGTCGGAAAGCTGATCGCGTCAGGACCGCCGCCTTCGATGTCTTCGCCGGCGAGCAACTTCTTGGTGCCCTCCGCGAAAAAGATCGCGTACTCGTTCCAGGTCAGCTCGTGCTTGCTCATCCAGAATGGCTTGATCGTGACCTCGTGCTGCGGGGCCTCGTCCTTGCCGCGTCCCTTTTCCTTGGCCGGGCTGCCCATCTGAAACTTTCCGCCGGGCACGTACACCAGCTCGAAGCTGATCTTGGTGCCGGGGATCGTTTCCGTGTACGGCTTGGGCTCGGCGGGGGCTGCCGCAGCAGTGGCCGGTGCTGCGGCCACGGCACCAAGGGCGAGCCGCGCCAGCACAGCGAGTGAGTATCGAAGTTGTTGCTTCACCATTGGGCCGTTCGCTACTTCGCGATCTTTTTCAAAGTCCCGGTCCCGGTCCCCGTGCAGTTAAGCGTCCGCTGCAATTCAAGGTAGTCAAATTTGGTCGTTGTTGCTGACGTTTCAACGGCCGTAAGGCCATTCGCGGCGTAGGACATGGAGTTCACGGTCATGGTCGTCTTGATCGTCACCGGGACTTCCCTACCGCCCACGGTCAGGCGGCGCTGCGCCGTGGTTATGCATACCTGTCCCACTCTGGCGACGACGGTGTTGCCTTTGACGTCAAGCAGGAGGGAGCAATCGTCGCCCACAATGATCAGAGCGGATTCAACACCCGTTCTGAATTCCAGCCGCCCGCTCACGGGGCGTGTGGAAGTCGGTTCCGGCAGGTCAGGGCAGTTCTCCGTCTCGG
>CAYSKR010000085.1:0-22279 GCA_964431675.1 uncultured Myxococcales bacterium | reverse complement strand
CCGCGGCAGTGCGGCAAGACAACGCTGGCGCGCATGTTCGCGCGCACCTGGCCCGCGGGCAGGGGCCCGGTCCATCAGTTCGACCTTGAGGATCCCGACACGCTGGCAGCGTTCGCCAATCCGATGCTTGCCCTCAAGGGGTTGCAGGGCCTCATCGTCATCGATGAGGTCCAGCGCGCGCCCGAACTTTTTCCCGTGCTGCGGGTGCTTGCGGATGATCCAGCGCGTCGCAAGACCACCCGGTTTCTTATTCTTGGCAGCGCGTCGCGCGATCTGATTCGGCAGGGTTCCGAGTCCCTGGCCGGGCGCATTCGCTACATCGAGCTTTCGCCATTTGCCTCGTCCGAGGTTGGCTGCGACAAGATAAGTCGCCTGTGGCGGCGAGGTGGTTTCCCGCCGGCGTTTCTCGCACCGTCGGAGGCGCGATCGGCAGAATGGCGAAAAAGTTACATCGCGACGTATCTGGAACGGGACATCCCGGCACTTGGATTTCAGATCCCGCCGACGGCGCTGCGTCGGTTCTGGTTGATGCTGACCCACCACCACGGGCAAACCTTCAACGGATCCGACATTGGCCGCTCACTTGGCGTGGCCGACACCACGGTTCGCCGTTACCTCGACATCCTGGCGGGGACGTTCATGGTGCGCGTGTTGCCGCCGTGGGTAGAGAACCTTGCCAAGCGGCAAGTCAAGACGCCGAAGATCTATTTTCGAGACAGCGGCATTTTTCACACGCTGCTGGGTGTGCGGTCGGACAAGGAATTGCGCCAACATCCGAAACTGGGCGCGTCATGGGAGGGTTTCGCGCTGGAGGAAGTCATACGCACCCGGGGCGCCGCACCCGAGGAGGCGTATTTTTGGGGAACTCACGGCGAGGCCGAGCTCGACTTGGTCCTCATTCAGGACGGTCGGCGCGAAGGCTACGAATTCAAGTTCGCCGATCGTCCCGCGGTAACCCGATCGATGCGCCTGGCCCTTGCGGATCTGCATTTGGATCGGATCACCATCATCTACCCGGGCGACAAGACCTTCCCCCTCGACGACCAGATTGACGTGTCGGGCCTGGCGCCCTTTGTCGCTGCCGCTGCCCACCTGTTCCGCCGCAAGGCCCGGCCCTCGCGCTTTTGACCGGGCGCTCCGCTCCGGTGAGCTTGCTCACCTGCTCACGCGGCGGCTTCCACGGCGAGTTCAGGTGCCCGCGTGCTCACGGCGTTTTCCGCTTTTTTCAGGTCGACGAGTTTGCACCGGATCTCGTCGGCGATTTCCGGATGCTCACTCATGTAGACGCACGCCTTGTCACGCCCCTGGGCGAAGCGCTCGCCTTTCCAGGCGTAGTAGGCACCCGACTTTTCGATCAGGCCTGCCTCGGAGCCGAGGTCCACGACTTCACCGGCCCAGTGGATGCCGGCACCATAGACGATCTCGAATTCGGCCTCGCGGAAGGGCGGGGCGCACTTGTTCTTCACGACCTTCACCCGCGTTTTGGTGCCGATGGGAACGTCGCCGTTTTTCACCACGCCGGTTTTGCGGATGTCGAGGCGGACGCTGGCATAGAATTTCAGCGCGTTGCCGCCCGTGGTCGTCTCGGGATTGCCGTAGACGACGCCGATCTTCTGGCGTAGCTGGTTGATGAACACGACGCAGGTGTCGGCCCGGGCCGTCGCCGCTGTCAGCTTACGGAGCGCCTGGCTCATGAGGCGCGCTTGCAGCCCCATGTGCGAGTCGCCCATCTCGCCCTCAATCTCGGCGCGGGGCACCAGCGCCGCGACCGAGTCGATGACGATGAGATCCACCGCGCTCGTCGCCACCAGCTTGTCGGCGATTTCAAGCGCCTGTTCGCCGCAGTCCGGCTGAGAGATCAGCAGCTCCTCGAGGCTCACGCCCAGCTTGCGCGCGTACACCGCGTCGAGCGCGTGCTCGGCGTCGATGAAAGCGCACACGCCGCCCAACTTTTGCGCCTGCGCGATGGCGTGCAAGGTCAGGGTCGTCTTGCCCGACGACTCCGGGCCGTAAATCTCGACCACGCGACCGCGCGGCAGGCCACCGACGCCAAGCGCGAGGTCAAGGCCCAACGACCCGGTCGGGATCACGCCGATCTCGGGTATGGCACCGCTGCCCAGGGACATGATGGCACCCCGTCCGAATTGTTTTTCGATGGCCGCGATCGCGACTTGCACGGCTTTCAGTTTTTCCTTGGTTTTCTCTTTTAGCGACATGGTCGTTCTGCCTTTCTCGTGACTCTCTTCAGGGTTGTTAATGCGGGGAATTCGTCACTGGACCTCGCGATCCAAAAACCGGTACTGCAAGGCCTCGCCCAGATGGGTGCCGCGAACTGTTTCGCTGCCGCCAAGGTCGGCAATGGTGCGCGCCAGGCGTCGTACCCGGTCGATCGCGCGCGCCGACAGCGCCAATCGGTCGACTGCTTTTTCCAGCAGGCGATGACCGTCGGTGTCGAGCGCAGCAAACCGCGCCAACTCGCGTGGCTCAAGCCTGGCGTTGCATCGCGGGCTGCGCTCGCGTTGCCGTCCGCGCGCCGTTTCGACTCGATCGCGTACGGCCGCGCTTGGCTCGCCCGGCTCGCTGTGCGCGAGATCTTTGTAGGGCACGGCGGGAACTTCGACGTGCATGTCGATGCGGTCGAGCAACGGCCCCGACAGTTTTGCGTGGTACGTGCCGATGGCCGCGAGCGAGCACGTGCAGGTGCGCAGGCGGTTGCCGAAGTGACCGCACGGGCAAGGATTGGTCGCCGCCACCAGCATGAAGTCGGCCGGGTACGTGATCGTGCGTCGCGCGCGCACGAGCGCGATGCAGCGCTCTTCGAGCGGCTGGCGCAGCGCTTCGAGCACGGGTCGGCCGAACTCGAGCAGTTCGTCGAGGAACAAGACGCCGTGGTGCGACAGCGAAATTTCGCCGGGTCGCACGGCGGGGCCGCCGCCCACCAGGCCCGCGACGGTGACGGTGTGATGGGGGGCGCGAAAGGGACGCTCGGTCAGGAGCGCTCGGCCACCCAGCATCCCGGCCACCGAGGAGACCATCGTGGCCTGCAGCGCCTCTTCAAAAGTCAGCGTGGGCAGGATGCCGGGCAGGCGCCGCGCCAGCATCGTCTTGCCAGATCCCGGCGGGCCGATGAAGACCAGGTTGTGCCCACCGGCGGCCGCGATTTCGAGCGCGCGACGGGCCATCCCCTGGCCGCGAATGTCGGACAGGTCGGCGGTCATGCCGCCATCGACAGCGCTTGGCTGGGGTTCCAAAGGCGGTCGGGGTGCAGCGGTGCCTTGCAGGATCTCGAGCAACTCTCTCACATGGGTCACCGGCACGATTTCCGTGCCGCCGGCCGCGACCGTGGCTTCGCGCGCGTTGTCGCTGGGCACGAACAGGCGCGCCATCCCGCAGGCCCGGGCCCACGCGGCGATGGGCAAGACGCCCTTGACGGGCCGCACCCGGCCATCGAGTGCCAACTCGCCCACGAACACGCTGCCCTGCACCCTGGCATCGGGCAGAGCACCGGAGGCCGACAGGATCCCGACCGCGATCGGCAGATCGAACGCGGCCCCATCCTTGCGCAAGTCGGCAGGTGCCAGGTTCACCGTGATCCGACGCTGCGGCAGCTTGAATCCAGCGTTTTCCAGCGCGCTGCGAATGCGCACGCGGCCTTCCTTCACGCCCGCATCGGGCAGCCCAACGATGTGACAGCCGGGCAGTCCAGACGCGACATCGACTTCGACGTCGATCGGGCTGGCCTCGATGCCAACAACGGTGGCGGATGAAACACGCGCGAGCATGCGCCACGCCTTTGCGATTTCGGTGCCAAGGGGAGCGATGGGCGGGACCCGCCGAGAATCGACCTTTTTGCAGCGCTCGGCCCGGAGCGGCGTGTCCGGACTCTGGTCAGGGCGTCCGGAACCGGCGTGGTTTCCGACGGAGTGTCCGTGATTCGGGCGGTGCCGCACCCGGCAAGCCATGGTTGGTCCCCGGAGCCCGGCCCTGCAGGGCGCATTGTCTGGGATGCCGCTTCTGCTATAGTTTCCCCGGCCTGCACACACCGGGCTGACGCCGATGCCCGATAGTCGCTACCGAATCACCGAGCGCATTGCCGTCGGAGGCATGGCGGAAGTATTCAAGGGCGTCGCCGAGTCCTTGCAGGGCTTCCGCAAGAGCGTCGCCATCAAGCGCGTTTTGCCGGCGCTGACCAAGAACACGAAGTTCGTTTCGATGTTCCTCGATGAGGCGCGTCTTTCGCTGCACCTGCAGCACGCCAACATCGTTCAGGTGTTCGACATCGGCCACGCCGACGAGACGTACTTCATCGTCATGGAGTTCGTCGATGGCGTGGATCTCAAGCAGATCCTGGAGTGGCGTCGCCGGGTTGGCCGCCGCTTGACCATCGGGCAGACCATCTACATGACCATGGAGGTCTGCAAGGGCCTCGCCTACGCCCACGACGTTACTCATCCCGAGACCGGCAAGGATCTGGGCATCGTTCACCGCGACGTGTCGCCGCCCAACGTCATGATTTCCCGCAACGGTGAGATCAAGATGGCGGACTTTGGCCTCGCCAAGGCGGCCAGTCAGCTCGAAGTGACCGACCCGGGTGTGGTCAAGGGCAAGATGGCCTACCTTTCGCCCGAGGCGGCACGCGGCGAGGAGGTCGACCGGCGCGCGGACATCTTCGCGGTCGGCATCCTCATGTACGAGATGCTGACCGGCAAGCGCCTTTTCTACGGCGAGACCGACTACCAGACCGTCGAACTCGTGCGCGCGGCCAAGGTGCCGAGCCTGTCGCAGCAGAACCCCGAGGTCGAGGAAGAGATCGAGGACATCTGCCGCAAGACGCTGGCCAAGCAGCCCGACGATCGTTTTCAAACCGCCAATGACTTGCAGGATGCGCTGGCGCATTACCTCTTCTCGCGCGGGCTGAAGATGATCCAGCGCGACATTGCGGATCTCGTGCGCGCTTGCATTGAAGACATGGCAACCATGTCGGGCACGGCGCGGCGGGCCGGCAAGTCCAGCATCGTCGACTCACTTCTGCAGGAGGAGATCGAAAGCTTCACCTCCATGGATTTTCAGGAAACGGCGCCACCGGGCCTCGCGGTATCGCAGCGCGACACAGCGCCGATGATGTCCGCCATGCCCAACGGAGATCTGGTTGACCCGCGGGCGTGGTCCGAAGACCCCGACTGGCCGGGGCGTCGGCGAACCGGAGCCGTGCGCGTCACTGGAAATATTTCACCGATTGAGAGCCCGGAAATGCCCGCCGGTGCGGTCCCTATCTTGCCTGCGGCTCGCCCGCTCTCGGTTCGCACGCCGATCGCGGGGTCGCCGCCGCTGCCGTCGGTGGTGGACAAGTTTGCCACCGCGTTCGCGCCCAGGCCCGCCCCGGCCATCGAGGGGACGCCTTCGCCCAAGTGGAGCAACGTCATTCTCATCGGTGTGTTGTTGACCGCGCTCGTCGCTGGAGCCGCCATTGCTGCGGCTCTTGCGCGCTGAGATTGCGCTATTCTTGGTGATCGCCACAGCGAGGAGGGATCCATGCGCCATCGGAAGACGTCGTTTGCGTTGATGTTCGCCTTGACGTTCGGTGCTGCGGTCAACGCCGCAGCCGCGACAAGGGTCGTCGTCGTGCCGGTCGTGGTCGGTGGCGGGGCCGAGCCGGATCAGAAGCTGATCCTTGCGCTGGCGCAAGGCTTGCGCACCAACCAGCAATGGCAGGTGCTCGAACACGCCGAGACGTTCGCCGCACTCGGGGCACCGGCACCACCAGCGTTGTCCGAGGATGAACTCGGGCGCATTGAGGCCAAGGTGAACGATGCTGCGGGGCAAACCAGCCGCGATCCGGGCGCATCGATCGCGGGGCTTGAATCGGTGCGCGCCCGGCTCGCGCAAGCCGCCCCGAACGGCCCGCTCGGCCTTCGAGGCGACGCGCTCAGTTACCGGGCGGCGGGCTTGTTGGTGGCGGCGTGGCAGGCTGCGGGAGATGCGGCCAAGGCGCGCCTGCTCGCGGCCGAGGTGGGGTTGCTTTTCCCTGGGCGCAGACCGGTGGCGACCGACAACATCTCGGCTGCGGCCGCGGATTTGCTTGCTGCGCCCAGGGAAAACGCCGGAACCAAGCTGACGCTCAAGACGCGGCCAGAGGGATGCGAGGTGGTGGTCAATGGCGTCACCCTGGGAAAGACGTCGGTCGACGTGGCAGTGATGGCGGGCGCGACTTATGACGTGCAGGCGCGTTGTGCGGGCGCGGCGCAAGGCTCGATCAAAGCGACCCCGGGCACAAGTTCAAGCCTGCGTAGGATCACCATTGCGGCGAACGAAACCACGCGCCAGGAGATCCTCGATGCGGAATTCGAGCGAAACTTCGCCGGCGAGGGACTGCGGCGCCTGCGCTACGCATCGTCGAACGAACGCCGCCAGATCGAGGAGACCTACGCTCGCCGGGTTGCGGAACGACTTGGCGCTGATGTGGTGGTGTTCGCGGCGCTGGGCGAGCTTTCGGGATCGGACTGGCTCAACGCCAAGCTTTACCTCAAGTCGGGCTTCTTGAACCGGCAGGGCCTGGTGCGCCTCGAGTCTGATCGGGCAAGCGGGCTCGGCAAGTATCTCGCGACCGGAAAGGACGTCGTTGGCGTGCTCAAGCCGCAAGAGGCTGATGCGCTGGTGGCGGCGTCGAAGGCGAGTCCGGGCGAGCATCTGCCACCGCCTTGGTACACCGACGTGCCGGGCTGGTGCATGACCGGCGTCGGGCTGACCGCGCTGGGGTTTGGCCTGTGGATGAGCGGCCGCGCGACGGCGAAAACCGACGAGGCTGATGCCGTTCGTGGCGATCCCAATCGGCAGCAGGCGCTTTATCGGTCCGCCTCGAACATGGACTTCTGGGCCGGGATAGGCACTGTCGGCGGCGGCATCATGGCGGTGCTGGGCGTCGTGCTCCTGGTGGTGCCCGAGCCGCCGAGTTCGTCCGGCGACATGTTCACGCTTCGGCCCGTGCTCGGGCCCGGTCTTGCCGGCCTCGTCGGCACCTTTTGAGCAGGGGGCGCAGTCGGCGGCAGCGGCGTCCGGCGACATGTTGACAACATGGTCAGTTCTAGCCACGATGAAGCCATGACGTCGGTACGGATCGCGGCTCTCAAAGATCACCTCAGTCGGCACCTACGCTCGGTGCAGCGAGGCAAATCGCTCACGGTGTTGGACCGCGACACGCCCATCGCACGGATCGTGCCGTACGCGCCGAACCTTCCGGCGTTAGTCGTGCACCGAGCCAAGCACCCGTGGCATAAGGTGAAGCAGATGAAGATGCCGCCCCGGCCGCGGGGGCGGACGGACAGCCTCTCGGCGCTGTTGGAAGAACGCGGCGAGCGTTGATCGCCTACGTCGACTCATCGGTGGTCCTGCGCATGCTCCTGCGCGAGCCGCGTCCCTTGCTCGCGTGGACAGAGATCAAAACCGCCATTTCAAGTTCGCTTGTGCGTGTCGAGTGCCTGCGGACGCTCGACCGGCTACGACTCCGCGGCCGACTCGATGACGCAGAAGCCGCCGCCGCGCGCGCATCGCTGTTCCGCATCCTGGACGCATTCGATCTGATCGAGACGACCGCGATGGTCCTTGACCGCGCGGCACAGTCTATGCCGATCGCGATCGGGACGCTCGACTCGATCCACCTCGCCACCGCGCTCCTGTACCGCGAAGGAGGCACCCTCGACATCGTGATGGCCACGCACGACGCTTCGCTCGGCATGGCCGCGAGCGCCCTCGGGTTCGACGTGATCGGACCATAGCGGCGGGCCGGATCAACGAATCGGCGTCACCAGGACCTTGCGGAACTCGACCACTTCGGGATCGCCCTGGATCATGATCGGCCCCGGCTCACCTTCGTGGCAGTCGAGCGCGCCACCGGTGATGGCCGGGATCTCCTGGTTGTCGTGTACGCGCTTGCCGACCTCGTCGGGACCTTTTGAGCAGGGGGCGCGGTCGGCGGCAGCGCTGCCGGTTACGCTATGGGATTGGTCCAGCGCAAGCCGGGAAAGCGCGCGAAGTCGGAATCGTTGGAACACAGCTGCGCCTGATGCTCGATCGCCAGCGCGGCAAGGTGCGTGTCGGTCGTCAGGCTTCCCGCGACACCAGTCGCGCGCAGCAACTGCTCGACGATGTCCAGGTGGCGCGGTCCCGGTTCGACGATGCGCACCGCTGGCTGCCCAAGCCAGGTCCGCACGTGTACAACAGCCGCCATGGGCAGCAGCGGCGACACCAGCACGGCGGGATGCGTGACCAGGCGAATGAATCCGAACGCGACCGCCCACGGCAGCCCGACCGGCTGCTCGCGTGCGATCGCATCCTCCCACCATGCGCGCGCCCGCTGATGCAGTGGCGCTGCGTCGTTGTGCGCGTACACCAGCAGGTTTACGTCGGCGATGATCATCGCGGGACGCCGCCGGCTTTGGCCTGAATCTCAAGGTCGTCGAGTAGCTGGTGCAGTCGCATCGGATCGACCCCGGCCCGGAAGGGGCTGCTGAAGGTATCGACCCGAAACGGTACGCCTTTCGTCGCCGGTGGATCTTGCGTCGACAAACCACGGCGCAATGTGTCGTTCATTACGCGGGTGAACGACTCGTGCGACTTGTGTTTGATATGATTAAGCTTTTCAACGATATCGTCGTCGATCGTGACCGTCGTTCGCATCAGTGAATATTGATGTGAACAATATATGATGTCAAGATGCTACGGCGCAATAGCTACCGGGGCAAGGCGCGGTCGGCGGCGAGTTCGAGTTTGCGGTACTCGTCGATCTGCACCAGGAAGACGCGGACGATCTCCCCGTCGAACTGGGTCCCGACGCAACGTTCAAGTTCACCGCAGGCGAGGTCGTGTGGCAACGCGCGGCGGTAGGCGCGGTCGCTGGTCATGGCGTCGTAGGCGTCGGCGATGGCGACGATGCGGCCGATGGGCGGGATGTTGTGGCCCATGACGCCTTGGGGATAGCCGCTGCCATCCCAGGCTTCGTGGTGGGCGTAGCATCCGGGCAGCAGGTTGCGCATGAAGGTGATGGGTTCAAGGATGCGCTTGCCCTTGGCGGGGTGCGACCGGAACATCGCCAGCTCTTCGGGGGTCAGTTTGCCGGGCTTGTTGAGGCGATCATTGCGAATGCCGATCTTGCCGACGTCGTGCAAGAGCGCGGCTTTCACGATGGTTTCGATCTCGGGCTCGGGTAGGCGCAGGCCGATGGCGATGAGGCGCGCGTAGTTGGCGACGCGGTCGGAATGGCCGCGGGTGTAGCGGTCGGATTCTTCCAGCGCGTGGGCGAAGCCGATGATGGTCTGGCGAAAGTTGTCCTCGAGCGATTGGTTGGCCTGCGTCAGATCCTGGTTGGCGCCGACGAGGCTTTCGTACAGGCGGGCGTTTTCGATGGACACCGCGGCGCGGCTGCCAAGGACGTACAGCATCTTGCGGTGGCCTTCGCTGAACTTGGATCCTTTGCGGTAACTGTACGCGTTCAGCATGCCGACGATGCGGCCCTTGAGTTTCAGCGGGATGGAACAAAAGCTGACCAGGCGTTTCGACGGCGGCGACGACAGGAACCGGTGCGCGCGCGCGCCATGCACGAGCAGCGGCTTGTCTTCGGCGAACAGCGGGATGACCTCGTCCAGGTTCAGCGAGGGTGCGCTGACGTCCGAGTCGGCCGCGTGCGCGACCTTGCGCATCTGTTCGAGGAAGCGGCCCGGTGGATCACCGGGCTTGCGACCGGGGCTGGGCTCTTCCAGCATCAGGCTGACGATGTCGGCGTCGACGGCGTCGATCATGGCGTCCAGCACCAGGTCGAGCACTTTTTCGACCGACAGCGACGTGGCGATGGCCTCGCTGATTCGGTAGATGGACAGCGCGTCTTTCAGACGGATGTTTTCGTGTTGCAGGCGCTGCCGGTCGAGGCCGCGCTGCACGATGTGAACGACCTCTTCAACCTTGAACGGCTTGAGCAGGTAGTCGTAAGCGCCCCGCTTCATCGCCTCGATGGCAGTCTCGACGGTGCCGAACCCGGTCATGATGACCGTCAGCACGGGGATCGCCTGCTCGGTGATCTTCTCGATCAGCTCCAGCCCGCCCATGTTGGGCATCTTCAGATCGGAGATGACGAGGTTGTAGCTGCGGCGCTGCAATTCCTTGAGCGCCTCCACCCCGTCTTCGACGGTCCGGACCAGGTAGCCTTCGAGGCTCAAGAAGTCGGACAGGATCTCGCGAATGACCCGTTCGTCGTCCACGATCAGGATGCGTGGGCTTTCCGGGTTCAGGTGGTATGAGGTGGGACGACCGGACGCCAGGGAATCGTCCGCGCCGTCGTCGAAAGTGGCCGCTTCGGGTGTCGACATGGTGCTATGCACTGGCTTGCCGATTCTACTCGAACCAGCCGCAGAACGTGTCGAGCTGTGCTTTTTGAGCCTGGTCGAGGTAGTCGAAGACCTGAGACAGGCCGGGCAGGGCCAGGGCTACATCAGTTTCAAGCCACTTTCCTGGATCTGAACGATCATTCGGAAGTCATCTTGATCAGAAGAAGCATCGACGGACGGTCGGAGGCCGCCACGAGCTATGCAGCCCGGCGATGCCGCCGCGTTTCAAATTCGATCGCGGCACGAACGTCTTTTTTGTCCAGCCGTGGGTACTCATTGATTATTTTCGCGGCCGAGTAACCGGCCTGGTAGATCCATCCGAATGCGCGTGTCCCATGGCCATCAACCACCGTCGGGGGAAAAAATCCGGTCTTGTCCCAATACCGCTTTGGTGAGGACGATGCTTTGCGACGATCTCGCGGAACTTTCCTCGAATCTGCGCCAACTCGTGAAGCCCCTGGTCGCGCAGGCACACCTCAGACCGCACTCGTCGGCAGTATCGGCAGCCTTGAATTGTTCCTTGGCAGTGTCGAAAATCTGCTGTCATGCTTTCTGCCGCCTGATCGACCAACTGTTCGAAAGGCTTGATGCCGTCGCGGGCAAACTCTTCAAGATCAGCCCGCGCAAGGTCTTCTGAGTTGGCGTTCGGTGGGTAATCGTATCGAACGCGAACCGCCTTCAACTTCCCATCGAAGTATTTGCGAATAGGCAGAGGCGACATGCCCCACACGCGCGCGTGGAACTTCTCCGTTGGCTTTTGAAGTGCGCGGATATCTTTTAGTCTCGCGAGGGTAAGCGCGCCGTAGTAGAGATTCCACAGACCCTGGCCTCACATCGACGGTGCCTGACCAAAGAGGATCGCGGCGATGTTCATGAAAACGTGGGCCTTCGAGGCGAGGTGCAATCCCACCTCCGGACATGGCTCCGCCGCAGCACACCCGTTGAGCAGCAGGAGCGCGATCGCTGCACAGGCGTGCAGCACGGAACGCTAACCGAACGGCATTGGGGTTAGGCCGCTCCGCGCGCGACTGAACGAACGGCGATGAGATCTCCGTCCCGAACCTCTCGAACCTCGTCAACCTTCAGCGTGACTAGGGCCTCGGCCCTGCCGGAGTCCCTGACGAACTCGACCTCGAGCGCGTCGGGATCGTACACATGCATCACGGCGCCGAGGTCGCCCCGCCGCAACCCCTGCTGCGGAAGGTCGTGCTCCAGAACCACTGTGTCGAGTTCTCTGAATCTCATCGCGTGTCTCCCGGATACGCCGTTACCAGCCGGGGGAAGTCTTCACCTGCGAGCACGATCCAGACGGTCGCGACGCGGGCCTGACGCCCCGACGGTCCAATAAGTGTAGCACTGACCTCGTACTTCTGCCCAAAAGCGCTCGCCTGGCCCAGCGTGGCGTCGTCAGAACGCGCCATCCCTTCGAGGTCCTGCTGAACCCGCCGCCAGTCTTCACGGGAGTAGCCCAGGGCCGCAAAGAATGCTGCCTTGAACCGGCCGACTGGATGCTCCGGCGAGAGAAGGTAGTCGCGCACTTTTGCGGCGTCGACCTGTGCGTGATCTGCTCCGGGGAGCTTCAAGATGGTTGAGATGGTATCTTCTGTCGGCCTAATTTAGCCGCTAACCTGCGGGACACGAAGCGGCCCGTCAGGTTCATCGGCAGGCTAGGCAGGTGCGTCGATTTCACGGAGAATGAGTTTCGCCGCTTCCATCCTGCGGTGGAGACGTTCGGCGGCCGGCCCGACCTTGTGGGCGAAGTTTACGGCGACGCGACTATCGTCGAAGTCGTACTGACGCCAGATCTCGTCAGCGATTCGATGAACTTCATCAACCTCGATACGCTTGCCCGTAAGCAAAACAAAGGCCATTTTGCCCGGAGCGGAGGGTGCGGAAGAATTGGGGCGGGGTGTAGGCACGTGGCTTGCGGCCTTCGAAGACGGTGAACATGGTGCGCGACGGCGAGCAGGCGCGGGCTGCTCGGTGGGCTCGCCGCGGGCGGTGAGGAAGCGCTTGACGGAATCGGGCTTCTTGACGAGAACGACGTGCATCTGGATATCATCCAGATGCGCTCGGCAAGATGCGCGATATCCGCTTCAAGTAGAGCGGGCGCGCGTCCAGGCAGCGTCAGCGCGCCGACGCCGCGGGCGGTGGCACCCCGCCGTCGGGACGCCGGAAGCGGGTGATCGCCGTCGACCTGGACGATCACGTAGTGAAACGAGGTGCCGCCGATCTCGACGCCGGGCCTTGCCGGGTGCTGCGAACCAAACTCGCCCCGCGACCCCAGCCTCCACTCCGACCACCCGCTGCTCCGCCACCCCCGCTCGAATCGCCTACAGGCAGATGATGCAATCACTCGCCGATCGAGGACAGGAACGTAGCCAGGAGATCGGCATGGTAGTGGGTGCCGATGGCCTTCAGCTTCTCGATCCAGGGCCGCACGGAGGGAATGAGGCCGTCGCGTTTCGCGCGGCCAAGAAGGCCAAGCGAGCCGGTAACCTTGAGACCTGCGGCAACCGCGGCGCGACGGCCACGCCACTCGTCGATGCACACTTTTTCAATGCTCAGCTCAACGGCGAGCTGGATGACGGCTGCCTCGCCCTCGTCCAAGGTGCTGACGCTTACCGGACTGATGGGACACGCAGGGTTTCGACCTTTACCCATGCCGGTATTTCCACGGGGCGCCCAAGGCGCACCCCGATGGCCAACTCGTCGGCAACCTGCTGAGGGGCAACGAAGGAGATCCCAAGGCACCCGATGAAATCGAGCGCACCGACCCGGCCCAGCGCGACGATCGGACCGGTGTTGATGACCAGCGTTTCAGCCGCCGCGGGCAAACGCAGCCTCGTCGTCCGCGTCCTCGGGGCGCAGGTTGCTCATCGAGATACCTATGCGCGGCAAGCCGATCAGGAATTCCACTCGGCCCTTGCCGCACAGTTCGGCGGCCTTGCCAGACGACAGACGCCCAAGTTCAAACAGCTTCGCGGCCAGTAGGAACTGGGCCTCGCGCTCGAACTCGTCGCGAGTCAAGCTCGCTTCGAGAAGAACCGAGTCGTCGTACGAGATGGTCAGGCTTCGCGTCATGCTCTGACATTCATTCTATCAGGAGACCTGTGCAATGCGTGGCCCGTGCCCGTAAGCCAAACAAAGGCGCGTAAGCGCCCCGCCATCATCGCCTCGATGGCAGTCTCGACTCGGAGGGTATGAGGTGGGGCGACCGGACGCCAGGGAATCGTCCGCGCCGTTCTACTCGAACCAGCCGAAGAACGTGTCGAGCTGTGCTTTTTGAGCCTGGTCGAGGTAGTCGAAGTTGATGCCGCGGTCGGTCACCTCCCAGAACTCCTTCGAGTCGATGGCGGCGAGCTCGGCGCGGATGGACGCGAGGCGTTCGCGGGACTCGTGCTGCATGTCGTTGTGGATGGTGCGGGCGTGGACCGTGGCGTTCTTCCACAGGTAGTACGTCGCCAGCCGCACCTGCGACTTGCGGACGCCGCGCAGGGTCTTTTCTTCGGCCTTGGTTTCCGCTTCCTTGTCCACCTCGAGGAACGTCTGCAAGAGTGCGTCGTGGCAAGCCGCGCCACTCGGGCCGCGTTCAAATGCGTGCTGACACAGCATCGACAGATCGTAGGCTGCCGTCTCGGTCACGAAGCCAAGGCCCATGCCGTGCGCGGTCTGGCCGTAGTACTTGAACCAGCGGCCGATGTCCCGGACCCGGGCGTCCTGGCCGCTGTCGATCACCCGCTCGGCGAGCTGCCGGTACTGGTGCAGCACGTTGTACGCAGCGCGGACGTCGCGCGCGTTCAGGGTGCCGCGAACGTAAGTGTTGAAGAACTTCAACGTGACGCTGGCGGCGGGCAGATCGCCGACATCCAGCGCTGCAAGGCCGACGTAGCGGGTTTCGATCGCGACGACGTGCGCCATCTCGGGCATGTGGGCCAGCGCCTCGTCGAAGACGCTCCACAGATCGCGCAGGCATTTCCACTCGAACCAGATGCGGTCCTGTTCCAGGCTGGCGATCGAGACGGGTGCGAGGGCGATGAAGTCGGGATCTTCGCGCACCTTGTCGCCCAGCGCAAACCAGGTCGTCGGAAGGCCGTTCTTGGAATGCAGGTACCGGCAGAGGATCTCGCGCAAGGCGCCGGTCGCCTCGGACGCGATGATCTTGTCCTTCTGAGCGACGGCATTCACCGCGATGTCGCGCAGGTGTTCCATGCCGGTGTTCGCGATGGCTTGCCGGGTTGACGTGCGTGAGCGCTTGCGTCGCCCGCGGCCGAGTGCGGCGTCGACGGATTGCTGCCCGATGCGCGCAATGATGCGCTCGGGGTCGAGGAACTCGAACACGTAGGCGAAGTAGGGCATTAGCAGCAGCAGGCTGCCGGTCACCATCGCCAGCGTCACCGCGATGGTCGCGCGCGGAATGTAGTGGCTGCTGAACGCGACGCTGGTCCAGACGGCGTCGATGCAAGCGACGACGAAGAAGCCCATGATGAGCAGGTTGGTGCGATCGCGAAAAAACATATTCGTGACGCGCGACGTGTAGCGGGTGGCCGCGAGCTGGACCACGATGGAAACAACCGTGATCGCGATGCCCAGGACGGCGACGATGACCTGAGACAGGCCGGGCAGGGCACCGGCCACGGTTTCAAAGTCAAAGGTTACCAGCGGCGGCAGGGTGTACGCGCCCTCGGGGCGGGCTTCGCGCCACAGCCCGAAAAAGTAGACATCGAGGAACCAGAAGCCGATGAAAAGGCTTGCCGCCGCGCAGCCAAGCAACAACACCGTGATGGGCAAACGGGTCCGCCGCCGACGGCGCGAGGGTTTTTCTGCCAGACGTTCTTTCTTCACGGTGAAGCTTTTGCGAGGGTCAACGGACATCCAGGATCACGATGCGGAACTTGACGCTCACGTCCAGGGTGGTCCCGTCGCTGCACGGGATGGCCTGTGCCTCGGCCGTGCCGGTGACGAAGGCACCGGGCTGTCCGTTGCCGGCGTCGAAACGAATCTCTCCTTTGGTCTGCGCGTCGGTCAGGCAGCGCTTGAAATCAGCCGGATCGGTCCACACGAACAGAGCGGTGGCAAGGCTTTTAGATCCCGCGGGTCCAATGGGACGCGTTCCCGACGTTGCGCCGCCCGGAACGAACGCGAGCTTCACCGCGGGTTTTCCCTCGCGCCAGGCGAGCTGCACGGCCTCGGGGGGCAATGTCGCGCCCCACATCTGCGCCGTGTCCTCGCTCCAGGCCACGCGCGTCTTGCGGGCGGGCCAGGAAACGCCCAGGTTGCGTGTCGCGGCCTCGATGTGCAGCGACGGGTGGGCGCGATCTTTCCAGCGCAGGTCGAAGCTGGCGTGCAGTGCCTTGCCGCCATCCCGGGGCGGCGACAGATCCACCAGCGGTGGCCCGATGCCGATGGAGGGAATGAGGCCGCTCCAGTAGACCAGCGCCAGCGGACAGTCGAGCGCCGCGTCCGAGCAACTCGCCGAGTCGCCAAGCAGCAGCGCGCGGCAGCGCTCGGGGCTGTCGGCAAACGGACAAAGGCTGCGGTCGCGCCGCGCCAGTGCAACGCATTCTGGATTGCGGCCCGGCAAGCCGTCGGCGAGCCAGACGACCGGGCACTCGTCGGGCAGGCCGAGGACGCGCGCGCGTGTATCCCAGCAGCGGACGGCGGAGAGTGGCATGGCGCTGTCGGGGCCGGGAAAGTCGATCTCCAGGCGCTTGCAGGCGTTGGGATCCTTATTTGCCACGGCGCTTTGCACGGCGCATTCCTCGACGGTCTCGTCGCCGATGCTGGCGTGGCGGGAGGGTCGGACGCGGCCTTCGCGGGCCGCCTTGTCGGCGTCGCGTTTGCGCGCGACGTAGGTGCGCACCGTGCACGAGCGAAAGTCGTCCCATTTCGCCAGGCGCTCGCCGAAGTGCTCGGGCTCGGTCAAGGGTGGCAAGGCGGGTGCCCGAGCGTACGCCCGTTCCAGGTTCTCGGAAATCTTGCGCAGCTTGCCGTCCTCGTCGGGGTCGTGGACGTCCTTCTTGCAAGCGGCGGTGGCGCAGACGGCGAAAAGCACGAATAATGGGTGCCGAATGCTGCTCGCCGTCGACGTCGGCAACACCCACACCGTGTTCGGGCTTTTTGCCGGGACCGAGTTGCGCATCGACTGGCGCGCCGAGACCCGCGTCGAGCGAACCGCCGATGAGCACGCGGCGATCTTGCGGCCGCTGTTCGAACTTGGCGGGCTCACCTTCAAGGACGTCACGGCCGGCATTATATCGTCGGTCGTCCCCTCCGCGACGGCACCACTGGAACGTTTCTTTGCCCGCACGGTGGGCCTGCCTGCCCTGGTCGTGGGCCCGGGCATCAAGACCGGGATGCCGATCTTGTACGACAACCCTCGCGAAGTGGGGGCGGATCGCATCGTCAATGCCGTGGCGGCGTACGCACGTTTCCCGGGGGGCGCCATCGTGGTGGATTTTGGCACCGCCACCACGTTCGATGTGGTCACCGCCGCTGGCGAATACGCGGGCGGGGTCATCGCGCCTGGCCTCGTGATCTCTGCCGAGGCGTTGTACCGTGCGACCGCGAAGCTGCCCCGGGTTGAACTTGTCCGGCCCAAGCATGTCATCGGTAAGAACACGGTGGCCAGTATTCAGTCCGGCCTCGTGTTCGGATACGCGGGCATGGTGGATTCGCTGGTCACGCGCATCAAGGCCGAGGCCGATTATTCACCGAGGGTCATAGCCACCGGAGGACTTGGGACACTGATTGCGCGCGACTCGGAGACCATCGAGGAGTGCGACGATCTGTTGACGTTGCGCGGCTTGCAGATTCTTTATGACCGAAATCGAAGCTGAGTCCGCGGCCGTTCCGGCGGTTGAGGCTCTGATCCTTCAACCGCTGATCGGTGCCGATCTACCATCGGCGGTTGCCAACGTGGTCTTGGCTGCGACCCCGGCCAGGCTGATGGCCGCCAAGGGGATGACGACGCTGGGTCCGCGCGAATTGCTCATCGCCCTGTACCAGCTTTCGTTCGACGCCGATGCGGCGGTCAAGGCCGCAGCGGAGGCCGCACCGGCCGCATTGCCCGACGCGATTCTCCTGCCGGCCCTCGAAGGTGCCGTGCAATCGGTGTCTCATTTCGTTGCGACGCGATTGCCGGTGGCCCGCCAATCCGCGCTCGAAATGATTCTTCTGAACCGAGCCACCGCCGATGCCACGGTGGTCATTCTTGCCGGCCGCCTGCATGAACGCGAGCTGCAAGTCATTTTCGCGAACGAGACGCGCCTGTTGCGATGCCCCGCAATTCTGACTGCGTTGTTCCGCAATCCCCAGGCGCGCATGTCGTCGATCAACCGCGCGATAGAATTGTGCGCGCGCAACGGCGTCCGGGTGGATGGCATTCCGTTTTATGACGAGGTGCTCAAGTCGATTCGTGAGGACAACGTCGCGCTGGATCCTGCTGTCGCCGATGTGGCTTTCGCAACTGTGCTGACCGCTGCCGAATGCGCCGCGCTGGTGGACGATGACGCCGCAGCTGGGGACGCGGCCGACCGCGAGGAAAAAAAAGGCTCGCTGGTGATCGATTTCACCAGGCTGAAGCTCTACGAGAAGATCCGGCTCGCCACCCTGGGGAACGAATACTGTCGCAAGAACCTGTTGCGCGATTCCAACCGGATGGTTGCGATGGCTTCGATCCGGTCGCCGAAGATTACCGATGGCGAGATCGTGAAGGCGGCAGGCAACCGGGCGGTGTGCGAAGACGTCATTCGCTACATCGCCAACCAGCGTACCTTGCTCAAAATGTACCCGGTGAAACTCAACCTTGTGCATAACCCTAAGTGCCCCATAGCAATGTCGTTGCGCTTGATGCCGCAGTTGCACGTCGAGGACATCAAGTCATTGGCGCGTTCGAAAAACGTTCCTTCGGCGCTCTGCGCCGCGGCGAAGCGACTGATGGCGGCGCGAGAAGCCAACAAGTGAACCCGGACGTTTCCGGTTGGGCCCGGGCAGTTCCGCGTTTCGCGGAGCGGATGCTGGCGCTCGCAACCAGGCCGACGCAGGCACTCTCGCGAATCAGCGAGACGGGCACCGGCGGTGTGCGCGATGCCTGCGTGATCGCCATCGCCGCGACCACCGTGCTGCGCTTGCCGGACCTGGCGCGCGCTTTCGGCGACCTGCTGCGCGTCTCGCCCAGCGCGGGTTTGCAAGGCATGATCGCGCTCTTCGCTCAGGAACTGCGGGTGCCTGTCATCGTGGCCGTCGCGTGCGGCGTCGCCATCACCCTGGCGGCCGGTCGCCGCCGCGACCCATCGATCGACATCGAGCTGGGCGCTGCGTGCGCGATGCCTTTCATCCTGGTCAGGGCCGCGTACCGAGGGTTGCGCACGCTGGTCGGGCCAATGTCACCGCTGGTCGAGATCCTTGCCCTCGCCGTGGGTGCGACGCTTGCGCTGGTCTACTTCTGGGTCGCGTCGGGAGTCGCCAGGCAACGCGCTGGCGATCAGACGGAAAGCGGATTCCTGCCCCGTGCGTCGCTGGCACTGGCGCTCTCGGTGGCGCTGGCGTTCGCAACATTTCCCCGTCGGGCGGGGGGAACGCAGGCTCCCAATTTCACCCTGCGCCGCATCGACGGCGCAGGTGGACAGGTCGAACTGGCGGGGCTCAGGGGGCGCATCGTGCTGCTCGATTTCTGGGCCACGTGGTGCTCGCCCTGTCTGCAGATGTTGCCCACGTTGCACGAGGTGTACCGCGAGTGGCACGACCGAGGCGTCGAGGTCGTCGGCGTCAACTCGGACGGTCCGGGTTACACGGCCGAGGTCAAACGCTTTCTCGCGGACAAGCCGGCCCCGTACCCGATCGTTGTTGACGACCGCGACGTGGGCGGGCTCTTCCAGGTTTCTGCGTTGCCCACGCTGGTGGTCGTTGGCAAGGATGGTACCATCGTCGACCGGTTCACCGGGATCACAGGCAAGACCGAGATCGAGGACGCCCTCGCACGCGCAGCCCATTGACAAGGCGCAACCGGGCGCGTGTACTGACGTCTTCCAGCAAGGAGATTGGCATGCGATTGAACGTATTGTTGTGCGGTGTTGCTCTGGTGGTGTTGGCCGGGTCATCGGGTCTGGCTGCGGGCAAGGTGCCAAAGCTGCCACTCGGGTTGCCGGAGATTGTCGCCCCCGCCGACAATCCGCAAACCGACGACAAGGTCGCCCTCGGCAAGCAACTCTTCTGGGACGGGCGCTTGTCCAGGTCGGGCAAGACGTCCTGCGAGACCTGCCACCAGCCGACCAAGGGCTGGGCCGATGGCGAAAAGTTGTCCCGGAAGGACGACGGCAGCGTCAACGTCCGCCACACACCGACGTTGCTCAATGTGGCTTACAACACGTCGTTCTACTGGGATGGCAGGGCCCCCACGCTGGAAAAACAAATTGCCGCCGCCTGGCGTGGGCAGATGGGCGTCAAGGACGACGCGGGTGCGGCGGAGATTGCATCGAGGCTGGCCGACATCAAGGGCTACGCGGCGCAATTTTCGAAAGTGTTCGGCGCGGGCCCGACTCCGGCGAACATTCCCCAGGCCATCGCCGCCTACGTGCGCACGCTGATCTCGGGCGCGTCCCGGTACGACAAGGCCGAGGCGGGCAATGCCAGGGCGTACTCTGCGGCGCAACAGCGCGGTGCCGAGCTGTTCAAGAACAAGGCGAAGTGCTCGCTTTGCCACGCCGGCGCTCTGCTGACCGCGTGGGAGTTCAAGAACATCGGCATCGGCATGGACGAGCCAACGCCGGATCCTGGGCGCGGCAAGGTTGAACCGGCGAACAAGGCGATGGTGGGAGCGTTCAAAGTTCCGTCGCTGCGCGGGGTTTCTCTGTCGCCTCCTTACATGCACGACGGGCGGTTCGCGACGCTGGCCGAGGTGGTCGACTACTTCGCCAAACCAATCGACAGCCCGGCGCTCGACGAGAAGGTCAAGGGGGGCGTTGCACTTTCCGCCGACGAAAAACGGGATCTCCTTGCCTTCCTGAAGGCGCTCGATGGTTCGATGCCTGACGCCAAGGCTCCCAGGCTGCCCCGGTAGCCAACGACACGCGACGTCATGTCGGCGAATTGCTCGCGGTTCACGGCGAAAACCGGATTCTGGTGTTTCCTTGGGGCCGTCGGACTGAGAGCCTGCTAAGCTCCCGCCGCTTTTCATGACCGCGTCGGCATCCAGCTCCACCGTTCACTTCGTGTCCCTCGGTTGTCCCAAGAACCGCGTGGACACCGAGGTCATGCTCGGCCACACGACGGACGCGGGTTACAGCATCGTTGCCGATCCTGCCGCGGCCGACGTCATCGTCGTCAACACGTGCGGATTCATCGGCGAAGCCAAGCAAGAGTCCATCGACGCCATTCTTGAAATGGCGAAGTTCAAGGAAGCGGGGTCATGCAAGCGCCTGGTGGTCGCGGGTTGCCTGTCGCAGCGCTATCCGAAAGAACTCGCGGCCGACATGCCCGAGGTCGATAATTTCATCGGCACCGACGAAGTTGGCATCATCGCGCGCGTGATCGCGGGTGTCACCGAACGCGTCCACGTTGCCGAGACGCCGCGCTTTCTTTACGATGATCTGGCGCCGCGCAAGCCATCGATGGCGACCCACACCGCGTACGTCAAAATCGCCGAAGGTTGCGACCGGCCATGCGCGTTTTGCATCATTCCGAAATTGCGCGGACCGCAGCGCAGCCGCGAACCTGGGTCCGTGGTCAACGAGGCGCGTACACTTGCTGCTGCGGGCACCAAGGAAATCTGCCTGGTCGCCCAGGACTTGACCACCTACGGTCGTGACCGGTCCGAGGACGAAAACGGCGCCTCCCCCAACCTCGAGACGCTGCTGGCAAGGTTGGCGCAAGTCGATGGGTTGCGCTGGATTCGATTGCACTACGCATACCCGACCGCAGTGACCGACGGATTGTTGCGCGTGATGGCCGAGGAGCCGCGCGTGGCGAAGTACCTGGACGTCCCGTTGCAGCACATCGACGACGGTGTTCTCAAATCGATGCGCCGCGGCCACGGCAGCCGCCTCGTGCGCCAGCTTGTCGAGCGCGTGCGCACGCAGGTTCCTGGCGCGACGTTGCGCACGACCTTCATCGTCGGACACCCGGGCGAGACCGACGCGGCGTTTGCGTCGCTGTGCGATTTCGTGCGCGAGGCCGACCTTGATCGCGTCGGGGTGTTCAACTACTCGCGCGAGGAAGGCACCGTCGCCGCGCTCTTGCCTCGTCGCGTGCCGGCCCAGGAGATCGACGCCCGTCGCTGCGAACTCTTGCGCATCCAGCGCGAGGTCTCGAAGAAGAAACTGCGCGCCATGCGCGGAAAAGTCATCGACGTGCTGGTCGAGGGACCGTCCGACGAATCCGAATATCTCCTCATGGGGCGGCACGAAGGGCAAGCACCCAGATCGACGGGCAAGTCTACCTGACGCTGGCGGGCGAGCAGTCGCTTCTGCCCGGCGATTTCGTGCGCGCGCGCGTCACCCACAGCGCCGAGTACGATCTCGCTGCCGAAGTGGTTTGACGAACTCGATCTGCAGCAGTCGCGTCGATCACCAGGACAAGTGATGTTGCCGGAACTTGAGGGAGGCCGGCTCGCTTGAGCTGCCTCGCGAGCGCGTTGCTCTTCGCGTTCGGCCCCGCGTCGAGGTGCTGGCCGATGCGCTTGAACGGCGACGAGGCGTGCGGCGACGAGCTGTCGCCTGTCCGCCCGGCGTACAGGATGCTTCTGGCGTCATCCGTGATGCGCCAGACGTAAAGCCAGAACCCGCGCCCCAGCAGCGCGACGTCGAAGCTCATGGCGTAGGCCTTCATCGCCGTCTCACCCCGCCAGGCCAGCCTGCCGCAAGCTGCGGTGCATGGCGCGGAAGACGCGGTCGAACTCGGGCAGCTCG
>CAYSKR010000084.1:0-4790 GCA_964431675.1 uncultured Myxococcales bacterium | reverse complement strand
AAAAGCCTGCTCCTGCTGGGTCCCCGGCAGGTGGGCAAGTCCACGCTCCTTGGATTGCTCGACCCAGACTTTTCCCTGAATCTTGCGAGTCCGAGCACGTATCGAGACTACGTCACGCACCCTGAGCGCCTGGAGGACGAGTTGCGCGCGGTGAAGCCGTCCGTCAGAACGGTTTTGATCGATGAGGTGCAGCGCGTTCCGGAGCTTCTCGATGCCGTCCAGGCCTTGCTTGACGAAAGGCCTGGCCGTTTTCGATTTCTGCTTTCGGGGTCAAGCGCGCGAAAACTGCGTCGCGGCCACGCCAACCTGCTTCCCGGCCGGGTTGCAGTGTACTCACTGCATCCGCTTCTTGCCGCCGAACTTGGCGCCGACTTCGACCTTGATCGGGCGTTGACCCATGGGACGCTGCCGGGCATCTACGCCGAGTCTGACCAAGCCACGCGAAGCAACGCTCTTCGCAGCTACGTCGACAGCTACCTGCGTGAGGAGATCCAGGCTGAAGCCCTGGTGCGCGATGTCGGCGGCTACTCGCGCCTGCTTGAACTCGTGGCGGCTTCCTCGGGCCAGATCTTGAATCTGCAGAAGCTATGCGAGGCCGCCGGGGTGAAGCACGAGACCGCGCGGCGTTATCTTGGCGTTCTGGAAGACACGTTGATTGCCTTCTCGGTCCCGGCGTGGAGCGGATCCGACCGTCAGTCCCTGGTGTCTCATCCCAAAATATTCCTTTTCGACCTTGGCGTTCGCAACGCTCTGTTGCGCCGACCGCTCGACCACGTTCTGGAAGATGAGCGGGGCCTCTTGCTCGAGCACCTGGTTGCGTTCGAGATCCACCGTCGGCAGGACTCGCTGTGGCCGGAGGCCCGTCTCTTCCATTACCGAACCCGTCATGGGGCCGAGGTTGACTTTGTCCTGGAGGTCGGCCGCGAGCTGTGGGGCATCGAGGTGAAAGCGTCCCGCACCACCGGAAACGTGCGAGCCGCAGCGTTCGACAGCCTCGCGAAGCACGCGCCACGCCTGCGGCGAAGGATCGTCGTTTTCTTGGGCCCACGGCGTCAGAAGCTTGGAAATATCGAGGTGCTGCCCCTGAACGAGTTCCTGGATGAGTTGCCCACGTGATGGGTCCGCACGGAGGTGGACAATCGCAGCCGGTGGGATGATGGTTCGCGCGTGACCAGGCAAGGCTCGGGAGTGCTGTACGTGGTGGCCTCGCACCTGGGCAACTCCGCCGATCTCTCGCCGCGCGCGCTGCAGACGCTGCGGTCCGTGGACGTGATTCTCGCCGAGGACACGCGCACCGCTCGGCTCCTGCTGGCCGCGCAAGGCATCGCGACGGCGACGCGGTCGTGTTTCGACGCGAACGAGGAAGCGCGCGCCGTCGAGGCAGCCGGTTTGCTTGCCGAGGGGAAAAACATCGCGCTTCTTTCCGAGGCGGGCACGCCTGCGATTTCGGACCCGGGGTACAAGGTGGTGCGCGCAGCGGTCCAGGCCGGGGCTCGCGTGGTGCCGGTGCCGGGACCATCGGCGCTGCTGGCCGCGTTGATCGGCTCGGGCCTGCCGACGGATTCATTCTATTTCGCGGGCTTTGCACCCAGGAAGGCCGGTGCCAGGCGGAAGCTGTTTGAAACGCTTGCGGGGTTGCCCGCAACGCTGATTTTCTATGAGTCGCCGCACCGGGTGGGCGCGACGCTGGCCGATCTGCAGGCCACCCTCGGGCCTTCACGCGCAGCGTGCGTGGCCAGAGAGCTGACCAAGACGCACGAGGAATTCGTGCGTGGAACCATCGATGAACTCGCCCGTCGTTATCAAGATGACCGGCCGCTGGGCGAAGTCACGCTTCTGGTTGCGGGGCGGACGGACGCCAACGACGCCGCGCTCGCCGACAACGACACCGCCGCTCTGGCCGCGCGCGCTCGCGCGCTGCTATCGGCGGGACACTCGTCCCGCGACGCGGCGCAGATCCTGACCGCCGAAACCGGACGGCCGCGCCGCGAGATCTACCAGTTCATTCTCGATCTCGCCGGCGGCAAGTCGTGATCAAAACGCAACCCGCCCGTCGACGAGTAAATGCCAGACCCGCGCGTCTTCGACCTTGAAGCGTCGCCCCGGCAAGTCGTAGACGCGATTGCCCGAGCGGCCGTCGGTGAGAAAATGGTCTTGCTCCCAGGTCAGGCCGAACAAGCTGCGGAAGTGCATCGATTTGCCCATCGCGACGTTGAGGCCCGCGTCGCCACCAAGCGCACCGTAGCTGGGGCTGCGGGTGACGCCGTTGTTGGCCGTCATCTTGTCGGAGGGATCGAGGTCCAATCCCGGGCGGCAGGCGAGCGCGTCCAGCGCGCACCTCGATTTGCCCGAAAGCGGCTCCCACAATTCCGCCTGCGCGAGACCAAAGAAGCGCAGCTCCATGCGGCCGCGAACTTCCAGGGTCACCCGCTGCTGGTCCCGCGGCTTGTCCCATATTTTTAGCTCGACCCCGAACTCCGTCCCGGCGCGGTGCTGCGGATGCGCGTAGGCACCGCTGCCAAGAGCGATGTCCTTGTAGATGCTGTCGGCGCGCTCTGACGGCAGCATGTACCAGCCGCCCAGGTAAGGATCGAATCGGTCGAATCGCCGCGAGAACATGGTCGAAAAGATGAACTGGTGGTACCCGGTGCCCACGCCCGTGTTGTCGCCGGGCTTGGCGGCGTCGAAGCGCATGTCGGGGCCGACGGCGAAACGCGACTCCAGGCGCACCATCCAGGTTGGCTTGGTGTCGTCCTTGGCCTGGTTCAGGACCGCCCAGCCGAGGCCGATCCCCAGGTATTCCAGACCGCTGCGCGTGGGCCCGCGGAAGACCATGCTGTCGGGGCTCTGAAAGCGACGATCGTGCGTGGCGTCCCAGCCGTACTCGCCGGTTGCCGCGCTGCGATCCAGGATACCGTCGCGCAAGATCGACGAGCTGGTGTCGTTCACGCAGCTCGGTGAAAACGCGGTTGGTGCCAGCGTGTCGCACGACGAATCGCCGCGGTCGAAGGACAGCGACCGGTCGTCCGACAAGACGATGGGCGCGGTCACGAACAGGCTGAGGTCACGGAACAGGCCGACGTCCGCACGCAGGCGCAGCAGATTGCGCGTCTGGCTGTACACAAGATCCTTGGCCAGCGTGGTCGTGCCCCCCGTGCTGGGGCCCTGGAATTCGCGCTTGATGGTCGCGGTCTTGGAATCGCGCAACCACGCCACCGACAGGCTCAGGTCCGGCAAGGCGCGTCGGCCCTGACTTGCCGAAACCACGCGGGTCACCTCGGCGGCGCGAACGGTGCCGCTCGCCAGAATCGCGAAGACGATGAGCAGGAAGGCCGAACGGCGTGTCATCTGCGAAAGCCGAGCCGACGATAACACAGACGGCACGCCCAGTTGCGCCCGCACCAGTGCGCGGCGCGAGGAGCTTATTCCCGGTCGCGAAGACCGAGCTCTTTCATCTTGGTCTGCAGACTCTTGCGCGAGATCTTCAACTTGCGCGCGGCTCGCGTCACGTTGCCGGCGGTCTCGTCGAGCGCGCGCTGGATGAGATCGCGCTCCACCCGTTCGGTTTCTACTTTGACCGCTTCTTTCAGCGATCCGACGGCTTGCTCGGTGCTGTCGGGCGCGCTGGCAGTGGCCGAAGGGATCGCACTCTGGGTTGTTGCTGAGGCTCCCGATGCCGTGCCCAGAAGCTCGCCCGGAAGATCTGATTCCAGGATCGTGGGTCCTTCGCAAAACAGCATCGTCCGTTCGACCACGTTCTCAAGCTCGCGGATGTTGCCGACCCACTGATGGCCCACCAGGCGCACCACCGCCGCAGGCTCGACCCCGGTGATCTGCTTTTTGAGGCGGTCGTTGAACTTGGCCACGAAATGGTTCAGCAACAAGGGAATGTCTTCGCGGCGCTCACGCAGCGGTGGCAAGTGGATGGGCACCACGTTGAGCCGATAGTAGAAATCCTCGCGAAAAGATCCCTCGGCGATCTCTGCCAGCAGATCCCGGTTGGTGGCCGTCACCAGGCGCACGTCGACCTTGATGGTCTTGATGCCACCGACGCGCTCGAACTCGGAGTCTTGCAGCACGCGCAACAGCTTGACCTGCATCTCCGCCGGAACCTCACCGATCTCGTCCAGGAACAGCGTCCCGCCGTGCGCCAACTCGAAGCGCCCGGGCTTCGCGCCGACGGCACCGGTGAACGCGCCCTTGTCGTAGCCGAACAATTCCGACTCCATCAGCGTCTTCGGGATCGCCGCGCAATTGATCTTGATGAACGGTCCACCGTGGCGGCTGGAATTTTCGTGCAGCGCACGCGCGATGAGTTCCTTGCCAGTGCCGGACTCGCCCGTGATCAGCACCGTCGACGGCGTGTTTGCGACCTTCTCTATCACCGCGTAGATCTGGTGAATGGCGGAGGACTCGCCGACCAGCTTGAAGCGGCCTCTGGCAGCGGGAGACGGTTCCTCGGGCCGGGCGTCCTTGCGCGACAGCGCATGCGTCTTCAACGCCTTGGCGACGATCTGACGGATCTGTTGCTGGTCGAACGGCTTCTCGACGTAGTCGAACGCGCCCAGTTTCACCGCCTCGACCGCGTTTTCCACCGAGCCGTGCGCGGTGATCATGACCACCGGCACATCTGGATGATCGGCCGACAGTTTACGCAGCAGCCCCATGCCGTCGAGGCCCGGCATCTTCAGATCGGTGATGACCGTGTGTACCCCCGGCCCCATCTGGGTAAGCGCATCGAGGCCGTTGGCCGCCGTCAGAACGTCGTAGCCCTCACGCCGCAAGATCGC
>CAYSKR010000083.1:0-11259 GCA_964431675.1 uncultured Myxococcales bacterium | reverse complement strand
AACCGTTCACCTGGGGGGACCGCCCGGCGCCATGTCCTTCCAGCTCCGTCCCGTCGCTGTCTTTTGCCTCTGCGTCCCCCCAAACCCCCGCTCGGTGCCCCGGCAAAGCCGCGCCACCGAGCCACTTTCTCCGACGGGATTCGGTCATGGGCGTGAACGATTACGATATTTCGTGCGACCGGCAGCCGATCCATGACACGAATGTCAGGACTTTTATCGAAGGGTTGCGCGCAGATGCGCGCCTGAACAGAAGACCTACATGTGCATCTGGGTGCAGTCCTTTAGGTTTTCCGAAAATGTGTCGTTTCTTGACTAGAGGGCCACAAAATTGCACACCTAGTAAGTGAGAGGTTGTTGTCATGCTTGAGCCATGGATCATTGAACAGATCCGCCGCCGCGAGGAGGAGGCACGCCGCGAAAGCGAGCGTCAGCAGTTGCCCCTTGAGGAGGAATGGCCGGAATGGCCGGCCCACACCGACGCCGAGAACCCGTCGCCCGCCGCTGATGAGCCCCAGCGGGGCGTCGTGATCATCGGCATGTAGCCAGGATCCTTCTGGGGTGCCGAAACACGTGTTTTTTGGCGCTTCTCGCAGAATGCGTTTATGACGGAAGCATGAACCATGCTGCCCAGAGACGTACCCTGCGTGTGCCGGCCTTCGTAGGCAGGCAAGATGGACTGGCGGTGCTCGACGCTAGCCTGGATCGCGCCTCGCGCTTTGCGGCCCCGCAAGTCGTGACCGTGGTGGGCGCGCTGGGGTCGGGGAAAACCCGCCTCTTGCAGCACTGGTCGGACCAACTGGCGTCGAACGAAAACGCTCGCGTTGTGCGTGCGACCGGGCGGCGGAAAGATGCGCAGGGTACCCCCGAGCGGCATGCGTTGATCTCCGCCATTCTTCGGCAGCGCTTCGCCCTGACCGACGACCTGTCGGCCGCCGCGTCGATCGCGCGCTTTTCCTCCCAGCTTCAGGCGGTGTTTGGCGACCGCCGGGTTGCCGAAGTTGCCGCGTTGCTCGGCAGATTCATTGGAATCAACCTGCCCGAGACCCCGGTTGGGCGCGCCCTCGCGTCGCGGCCTGATCGCGAGGCCGAGGTTGCGGGTGCCATCCTGTGCCGCTTTTTCGAGGAGGACTGCAAGTCGATGCCGCTCGTTCTGGTCGTCGACGACTTGCACCTTGCGGACGAGGCGTCCATCGATCTGCTGGCCACGCTGGCGAGCGAAATTGGCGAGGGTGCCATCATGCTTGTGGCCAGTGCGCGATCCGAACTGTACGTGCGGCGTCCGTCATGGGGACGCGCGGCGGGAAATCACTCGCGCGTCGATCTGGGCCCACTGTCGCCGCTTGAGATGGACATCTTCATGCGCTCGGTGCTCGACACCGAGCTCCTGGCGACCGGACTCGCCCTTCGCGCGGCCTGCGAATCTGGCGGTAACCCGCACCTCCTGCGCGAGCTCGTTGGTGCGTACCAGCAGCACGGCATTCTGGTGGCGGAAACCGGCAGCACGTGGCGTTTCGATGCTGCACGCGCTGCGGGGGCCACGATTGCGCTGTCGCCGGGCGCGTCGGCGCAGCTGCGCGTGGCTGACCTGTCCCCCGCCGAGCGGGAACTGCTCGCCCGCGCCGCTGCTTTCGGGCCAGATTTCTGGACCGGCGGGCTGGTGGCGCTCGGTCGCCTTGGGGCCTCGCCTCCCGACGCAGCGGTGGTGTTTGCGCCCGATCCGGGCATTGATGAAGTGCGCCGAATCCTCGACCGCCTCGCCGCGCGGGAGTACATCACGCAAACCCAGACGTCGCGGGTGGTCGGGGACACCGAGTGGTCGTTTTGCGACGCCAAGGAACGCAGCCTGGTCAGCGCCGGGATCGAGCCCGAGCTGCTGCGCGTTCGTAAGCGATTCGCCGGTCAGTGGCTGCAATCGCGCGTCGGCAATCGCCACGAGCTCATTGCCGCGCTTTATCAAGAAGGCGGCGACAACCGGCGGGCAGCGCAGTGCTTTCTTGCCGCCGGAGCGGACGCACGCAAGCACCTGCGCCACGACCGGGCGCGCGCCTTTTACCTGCAAGGCGTGGCCCTCCTGGACGTCGAGGACGCGCTGGCCAAAGTCGATGCCTACCATTGTCTTGGGGATCTCGCGATGCGCACCGGCCGCGTCACCGAGGCCATCGCCCATTTCCGCGAGATGCTGGTTTTTGCGTGGCACCTGGACCTTCCTGGCAAGGGGGGCGCAGCGCACGCTCGTCTAGGCCGCATCCTGCGCGGCCTCGGAGACTACGCGACGGCGGCCCAGCACCTCGATCTGGCGCACATTCTGTTCGACTTGGCCGGTGATCGCCCCGGCATTGCCGCCACGCTCGACGACATCGGCCGACTGCATTTTCTCACCGGGCGGGCCGCGGCCGCGACGGCGTTTCACCGCGGCGCGCTGACGATTCGCGAGGCGCTCGGCGACGACAGGGGCAAGGGTATGACGCTGTCCTGGATGGGGCTGGTGGAACAACGCGCGGGCAATCTGGCGGCGGCGGCCGAACACTACCGGATCGCCCTTGGGCTGGCGCGGCAGAGCCGGGATCCCCACGGCATTGTCTTTTCGCTGCTCGACCTTGGAGCGCTGGCCCGCGAGGCTGGCCAGGTCGATGATGCTCTGGCGACCCTGGAGGAAGCACGAAAACTTTCGCGCGACATGGGCGAAACCTTTTACGAGTGTCACCTGGGGATCGAGATCGCCGAGTGCCTCGTGCGGGCCGGGCGTCAGGGCGACGCGACCAGGGAGATCAGTGCGGCACGCGCCCTCGCGAACCGTTTCGGCGCGCGCCGCCTGCTTGGCGAAACCCATCGCGTCGCGGCCGAGGCGAGCCTGGCCGCTGGCGACGTTCTGGGCGCTCGTGATCAGGCTGAACGGGCGCTGGGCATTGCCGAGTCCATCGGCGCGCCCGCACTGCGCGGAGCTGCGTTGCGCTTGCTCGGAATCTCGGTGGCGTCCGGTGCGCCGGCCAATGCGGAGAACGGCGGTGCCAGGGAGATCTTCGACCGCGCGCTCGAAGTTCTGGAAGGTGCCGGTGCCGAGCTGGAACTCGGTCGGGCGCTGGCCGCGTACGCCGACTTTGAACAGGCCGTCGGCCGAGACGAAAACGCCGAGCAGATGCGCGGGCACGCCCGGGACATCTGGCGGGCGGCCTGGGCACCACTGTCCGTGGCCCCCCAGGACATAGCCGCTTCGAATGTCACGCGCGTCGTGGCGTTGCCGATCTGAACGCATCTTCACGCATCTTCCACTGGTACACTCCGCGCCGGTGACACCAGGACTGGCGCTGTTCGTGCTGCAGTCGGTTCTCGTGGCGGTGCCCGCGCGGGTGCCAGGCGACGACTGCCCGTCGTCCCGGCAGGTAGAAGGCGCGCTCGCATTGCGCATTCCGGATGCCCTGGTTCCTGGCGAGACGACCGGTCCGGACGTCCTGCGTCTGATGTTTGGACCCCGCACGGGCAACCAACGCATGTTTTCGCTGATCGACGAGGCGGGCCTAACACGATTGGCCCGCCCGCTCGCGATCCCCGCTGAGCAGAAAGCCGCCGACTGCACGGCCCTGGCCCAGACGGTCGTTCTCATCGTCGAGCGCTTCCTGCAGGAGCTTGCGTACCAGGGCCCTGCCCGCCGACCTCCACCCTGGCCTCCGGACGACGTCAAAGTCGCCACAACGTCGCCGCTTGCGGCAGCCAATGCCGCCAGGCACCCGTGGGAGCTGAGCCTGGGCACCATCTGGCGACCGGGCGAAGATGGCCTCGGCGCGCACGAAGCAAGGTTGAGCGGCGCCCGGTCCTTTGGTCCCGCTGGCAGGTTGCGGGCTTACTTTGCTGGCGCGGTGGCAGGTAGCTCGCCGTATCCCTCCGCAAGCATGCGACGTTGGCCCATGGAACTTGGTCTGCTGGGTACGGTGACGACCGGGCGCGCGGAGGTGGAAGCCGGGTTTTTCGGGGGGCTTGACGTGATAGCCGTGCAACCGCGTTCGGATCCTGCCGCCAGATCCCCAAGTTCCCTGTTGCGCCCTGGCCCGGTGGCGGGTTTGCTCGTCGCCGTGCGCTTCCACCTGGGCGAATATTTCTTCCTCCGCATCCACAATGCAGCCGGGATTGCCGTGACGCGCTACGACTTCGTGAACCCCGCCGGCGAACGAGTGTTTGGCACCAGCAGGACTTACGCTAAAATTGGTGCAGAAGGCGGGTTCGCTTTTTGACGAAAAGTGGGCTTCGCTGGTCCTTACCTGCATACAACCCGTGATTCAGCAGGGCGTTTCACCTCACCACCCACCCGGGCAACCTACCGACGCGGTACTGGTGGCGCGATGCCGTGGGGGGGACCGTGTGGCGTGGCGCACGTTGTACGACCGATACTCGCCTTGCGTGTTTCGCTTCATCGCCGCGCTGGGCGTACCAAGAGACGAACGCGAGGACGCGGCGCAGGACGTTTTTGTCGCCGTCTATCGCAGCCTGGCCCACTTCCGCGGCGAGGCCCAGCTATCGACATGGATTTACCGCATCGCCTCGCGGCACGCGGCCCGCATGGGCAGGCGTCGGCGGGCGCGCGAAATGTTGGGGTCGCTCATCCAGCTTGAATCACCACCCCCCGCCACCATTGATCCATCCGAGCGAGCCGCCCACGTGGACATGCTGGATCGCATGCTTGCCCGCCTCAATCCGAAAAAGCGCGAGGTGTTCGTGCTGTTCGAGGTTGAGGGCTTGCCGGTGGAAGAGATCGCCCGGGTTACCAAGTGTCCCCGCAACACCGTGTGGTCGCGGCTGCACCACGCCCGGCTCGAGCTTCTCCGCCTCGCCAGCAAGGATCTCAACCCATGAACCCCCGCGACGTCATCGAAGATGTGTCCTGGTCGCAGGGCGCGCCTGAAAACCTTCGTCGAGCACTCGCTCTCGCCCGGCAACGCACCGGCGATGAGATTGCCCGGCGTCGGGTGTGGAGCCGCCTGGCGGAACTGCCCGAGGAGCGCCTGCCCGCGCCGTCGCGGCTGCGCTTCGTGGGTGTACTGGCCGTCCTCGCTGGTGCGGCGGTGTTTGGTGGTTTCTGGCTAATGGGCTCGGAGGCCCCGATGCCATCGACGACAACGGCAATGGCCCCGCCGACGCCTGCGCCGACCGTTCCCGCCGAGCCGACTGAGCCGACCGAGACACTGAATGATGGACCGGTGATCAGTGGGCCTGCGATGCTGCGAACCGGCTCGGGGGAGGGCAAGCGGATTCGTCTGCGGGGCGGAGCAACCGCTCAGCTCGCCAGCGCCACGGTGCTCAGCATTGACGCCGGACACCGCGCGACCGTTGAACGTGGCCAGGTCAGCCTTGAGGTCGCGCGTCAGGCCCCGGGTGAGCGCTTCACCGTCGCTGCCGGTCCATACATCGTCGCGGTCATCGGGACGAAATTCGACGTCCGGGTCGACGGATCGGCGAATCATGCCGTTCACGTTGACGTCAGCGAGGGCACGGTCGAGATCTGGCGCGGCAACGTCCCGGTTGGGCGTGTGTACGCCGGGGGCGACTGGAACAGCGCCCCTCGAAACGATACTCGACGTCCTGTGGCCATGACCGAACCTTCCGGACATCGCGCGTCCTCCGCGCCTGGTGTTACTTCCCCTTCGTCGATGCCAACGTCGGCACCGGCACCGGCACCGGCACCGGCACCGGTGACGGGATCCCGCGAAACATCTGATCCGTTTGCAGAAGCCGAAGCCGCCGCGGCGGGCGGACAACCCAACCGAGCCATCGAGATTCTTGGTCAGATCGCGCGCAGATCTGGCCCCATGGCGCAGAACGCAGCGTACGAGATGGGCCGCGTGTTGCGTGACCGGCTCCTGCGCCCGCGGGACGCCGTGCGCACCTGGAATCAGTATCGCGAACGATTCCCCGAGGGTTTGCTGCGCGTGGAAGCCGACCTGTCGATTCTAGAGACGCTGGTCAAGGTGGGCGACAAGGAAGCGGCCTTGTCCGAGGCGGAGGCCTTCTTGCACCGCTATCCGCGCAGCGAGCGCCGGGCCGAGGTCGCCCGGGTGGCCGAAGGACTTCGGCACGCGGTCACCAGCAAGTCGAGTCCTTGACATGACGGCCGGGCCGCGCCGGGCAATAGGTAGGCCCGCCAGGCTGACTGCGGCGTTGTCCGTGGGCTTGGGCCTTGGATGCACCGAGAAGATTCTGATCAGCGTCGGCGACGACGTCGACGTCGACGCTCAGGACGCAGGCACCGGGGCAGGCGTGCGCGACGTTGGCGCAGGCGTGCGCGACGTTGGCGCAGAAGTAGGCAATCCCGGCGGCAACTCGCCCGGGGAGCCCCGGTTCGACGTGCGACCCGGCGATGGCTATCGTGCCGAGTCACCGGCCTGCGCCGAGTCGGTTCGGCGTGTGCCGGTCGAGTGGGAGCGCCCGTCGGTCATCATCGGGATGGATCGCTCAACCTCGATGACGTCGCGGTGGGGGACCGGGACGCGCCTTGCGGCTGCTCAGCAAGCGTTGCTAGCAATGGCGAGGACGTACCAGGGGGCGGTGCAGTTCGGCTACGAGGAGTTCCCGGGGGTACGTAGCGCGTGCGGGGCTTCCGGAGGCTGTTGCGCCAGCCCGGTGATCCTCGGCCCAGGGCCGAATCACGCCGCCGCGCTGGAAAAAGCCATGAAGTGCGACAACCCGGCGACCGGGTGCATGGAAACTGGCACCGAGACTCCGACGGCTGATGCACTCAAGCGTTGCCGAGATTTTCTCGACGGGGTCGATGGACCCCGCTACGTGCTGCTGGTCACCGATGGCGATCCTAGCTGCACCGATCGCGGCACCGGCAACCCCTGTGATCGAACCCTCGGCGAAGTAAGCAACCTGGCCGGGAAAGGCATCAAGACCATCGTGCTCGGCCTTTCTGGCTCCGCGAAGGCGACGACCTGCCTCGAGCGCATGGCGCAAACCGGCGGCGCAAACCGGATGGGAATACCAAGCTACTACCCCGCGTACGACGACAAGGAGCTTCAGCAGAGTCTGACGGAAATCATTGGCGGTCTCGCGGCGAGGGCTTGTCGGCTAACCGCACGCTCGCCCATCGGGAGCCCCGACCGCATCGTCGTGTCGCTTGACGGGAAAGCGGTTCCCCACGATCCCACCCGCGTCGACGGGTGGAGCTACGAGGCCACCCCAGGCAGTATGCGCATCGTTGTGAGTGGTTCCTGGTGCGAAAAGATCAAGACCTCCCAGGTTGCCGAGGTCGAGGTCATGGCGAGGTGCTCCCTCTGTGCCGGTCCGGCCATGTGCCGGTAGATTTCTCAGAAACCATCATGCTTGCGCACCTTCTCTGATATGGCTCTTCTGGCAAGCGTGTGGGTAGGCGTGCCTGGCCTGCGGCAAGGAGCCAGAAGGGCCACACGTACAGCATCGGGGTGAGCGACTTGGAACGACGGCGGCCCATCTTGCGGCAAGCCTGCAACACGACCCCCGCGCGCGGCGCGGCTCAGTGTCCGTGGCCGCCGGCGCCGTGCACGTGACCGTGGGCGAGCTCCTCGGCAGCGGCATCGCGCACGCCCGTGACCTTGACTTGAAAGTGCAGGTTCTTGCCGGCCAGTGGATGGTTCGGATCTACGGTGGCGTAGTCCCCGTCGATGCTGACCACCGTGACCATGGCAGGGCCATCGGGCAGATGCGCCGGGACGCGGCCGCCAGCGCGCACCAGCGTGCGGCCGTCGCCCACCTTGCGTAGCGGCAGGCGACGGATGCGCCCTTCGTCACGCGCGCCGTAGCCCTGCGCGGGCTCGAGCGAGACGTCGAGGGAAGCTCCTGCCACCTTGCCGTCGAGCGCCTTCTCCAGGCCCGGCACCAATCCACCCACGCCGTGCAGGTAGGTCAAGGGCTCTGCGCCGTCGGACGAGTCGATCACCTCGCCCTTGTCGTCCTTGAGCGTGTACTCGATGGTCACGACTTTCTTGGCGGCGACTTGCACGAAGGCGGCGAAGCTACCACACTCCCCTGCATCAGCGGCGCAATTGTAGACGGTGCTCGGACCCAAGTTTGGGATGCGCCGAGAGGGCCATGAGCGCAACCGTTTGCCTCAAGTGCGGTTCGGGCCAGTCTTCGTCGGAACCGTCTTGCACTCACGCACCTTGCTGGCGAAGGCTGTGAAGCCACAGGTAGATACGGACCATCCGCACCGTGAACTCGTAGTCCCCGGCCTCGTCACCCTGTTTGATGACATTGAGTTGTTTCATCTTGGTGAGAAAATTGTTGAGCTTTCTCTTCTCATCATCGTTCAGCAGCGAGGCAATTTCGGCCTTCTTGAAAGCCTTCTGCAGCGGGTTCGCCTTCGCGATTTTTTCGAGTGTAGATCGGTAGTCGTTGCTTCGAATCGCCTTCAAGACTTGTTGGTCCACGAACTTCTTGCCGATATCGTCCGCAGCGGCGATGATCGCGTTCTCCGCGTCGTCGTCGTCGATGACCGAGTCGCTGTCGGTCCAGTACGCGGAGTCTCCGATCACGTGCATGATCTTGGGTAGACCCGCCGAGTAGAGAATCAGGTCGTCGAGCGCGGTCGGCTTGACGGTCATGTCAGCCGACTCGAAAGCTCGCTCGAAGAACTCTTTCATCTCGGGTTTCGTCATGACACCGACCTCCACGATGTCGAACACGCGATCAATTGGCGGATGGTGAAAGATCATCTCGCGGCGACGCTCTTCGACGCCGCACACGAGCAACAACAGTGGCAGAGGCTCTCCTGTTGTTGCGTTCTCATCGACCAGTCCCTTGATGAAATGCGAAAACAAAGGATTGCCGGTGATGCCATTGATCTCGTCCAGCACGAGCACGATGCCGCGAGATTCTTCGCCGCCAACCTTGGTCTTCACGTCGCGGAGAAATGTCAGGATCGAGCTTGCGGACGCGATTTTTGGTGCATCAGCCTTCAGTGCGCTCAGATCGACGCTGAAGCCGAACAGCTCTTGCTTTCCGACGTACTTGGACAACCAGGAGCGAATGCGCTCCGATTTCGTCGGATTCAGAGCATCCGATTTCACCGTCGCTTCCAGGATCATACGTGCAACGTCATCGAGATTCTTCGCTCCACCAAGATAGGCGTGAATACAGTGCATCGAGTATTTCGTCTCTGCCACCGCCTCGACCATGGCGGCAATGGAGCTCTTGCCGATGCCGTACTCACCCTGGATGAAGATCGAAATCGGTTTGCCGGTCGCGACTTGACCGACTCCACGCGTGATGAGGCGGTTGATCTCGGCGGTGCGCCCCGTGAACAGCTCGCGAGGTACAGGTTGGCCCGGATAAAATGGGCTGCGACCTTTCTCTATCGATGCCATGCGTTCGAGGTAAACATTACCACAGGCTCAACGGTGAACCGTCGGCCCGGGGGTCATGTCCGGGGCGATTTCCCGGAATTTCCCGGGCGCGGGGCGGGCGGGTGATGATCTTGTCGAGCTGCCGAGCGTTGGCGATCCACGGCACGTGGTTTCGAGCCCCCGAAAGACTCCGAAGGATGGCGGCCTGGGGCTGGTCGACAGGGCACGCGCGGTGGTGTTGCGACTCGATCACGTGCCCGCGATGGACAGGGCCGGTCTGGTGGCGCTCGAAAGCGCCCTGGCGGAACTCCAGCAGCGCGGCACCCTGGTGGCCATCACGGGCCTACAGCGCAACCGGCGTCAGTGCTCGCGAACACCCACATCGAGGATCAGCGCGATGGCCGTCTCCTCCGTCTACTCGACCTGGCGAAAAGCCGGCTAGCCGGAAGCGGATCTCGGCCGGTGCAGATGCACTTTGAGCACCCGCGAAAGATTCGAGAAATCGCCGTCGGTCGTGAGAATTGCCAGGTCGCGCAAGAGCGCAAGGGCACACATCAGGAAATCAGTGTTTGATGCCTGGACGCCGCGTGCGCGACAGGTATTGAATGCTCGGGCCGCTCCTTCGTAGTCCTCGCTGACAAGTTCGAGGTCTGGAAACTGCGTCAGATGCTGGCGCAGCGTCTCAAAGTCGCCCGGCGCCTTGATGCCCGACAGTAGTTCTTGCCGAATCGGCCCCATCATGACGACGCGCCCTTCGCGAATCAGCTCGGCAAGTTCTGCCACGTAGTCGCTCGGCCGCGGCGCGCGCCGCCGCAACGCAAGCGACCAGACAGACGTATCAACAAGGACGTTCATCCACGTCGCCGCTGCTTCTTGTAGTCGTAGTTTGAATCGAACTCGACCTTCCCAAACAAGTCGAGAATCTTTGCCTGTTTCCGGTGCTGAATGTACTCGTTCAGCGCCTGGTTCACCGTCGCCTTCTTCGTCGGAAGTCCACCAACCTTGCGTGCTTCCTCAAGCAGCCGATCGTCGATTGCGAGATTCGTAGCCATGTGTGAAGTGTTACACACTACCTTGTGTAGCTCAAGGCCCAGCTATTGCACCGGCCTATCTGCCAACGTGACCTGAGACACCGGCCCACCGAAAATTAGTGTCGAGGGCGAGAACGGAGATGATGGATCATGTTGCAGCAAGGCGAAGCCTAGGAGACCGAGGTCGTGCTCGCGGACCATCTTGCGGCAAGCCTGCAACACCTGGCCTGAGGTTCAAGCCAGCGTCATCAGATCCTGGTGAGCCTCCACGGCCGTCCCGACGACGGCCGCGACCCCTGCGACGACCCCCGCGCGCGGCGCGCGGATTTCATTTTCCATTTTCATCGCTTCGATCACCAGCAGCGGGCACCCGTCATCGACAACGTCGCCAACCTGGACCAGGATCTTGACCACGCGGCCCGGGATGGACGCGCGCACCGTTGTCGGCCCGGCCGCCACCGTCAGCTTCGGTCCCACGGCAGCCGCAGCGGCCGCCCGTTCATCCATCACCGAGGCTTGCACCGTGTGCCCGTTCACGGTGACCATCAACCCGCGCGCGACGTCCTCGACGCTGGCACGAACGACGCGTTCTCCGTCGATCCATGCTTGTTCCACACCGCGGACCGCAAGCGGCAAGATTTCCCTGGTCTGTCCATCGATGACCACCCGCATGCGCCCCGCACCGGCATCGGTGATCTGCACGGTGCGCGGCGAAGCCCCGACGGAGATTCGATACGACTTAGCCTTCAATGAAGCTCTTGAGGCGCTTGCTCCGGGATGGGTGGCGTAGCTTGCGCAACGCCTTGGCCTCGATCTGGCGCATGCGTTCGCGCGTGACCTCGAAGTCCTGCCCCACTTCTTCGAGCGTGTGATCCGACTTTTCTCCGATGCCGAACCGCATCCGCAGCACTTTCTCTTCG
>CAYSKR010000082.1:0-7032 GCA_964431675.1 uncultured Myxococcales bacterium | reverse complement strand
GCTTCCGCGACCACGCCACCGGATGGCTCGCCGCCTGGATCCTCCGCCAGGGCCCCGAGGTCGAAGTCGTTTCACCCCCAAACCTCGCCCGCTGGGTCGCGTCGATGGCGATGCGGGTGGCGGCAGCGCATGAGGCGGGGTGAGGTAGGCCGGGCTTGGGTCAAATCATGCACCTGCGCCATGTATCACTACTGATACACTCAGGCCATGCGCTTCGCATCACCCAAGCGCTTCGTTTCCGAAGAGCTGCGCCGCGCGATGTCCGAGCAACACGTCTCGGTCACCGAACTGGCGCGGCGTCTGCACACCAGCCGAGCCGCGGTGAACCGCATTCTCGACCCCGACGTACCCGGCGTTCGGCTCAGCTCCGTGTCGCGCGCTTCATCCGCCCTTGGTCTAACGGTCGCATCCCTCAGGGAATCCGAGAAAGATGCCCTCGACGAGCGCAGGTACGGCCGTCCGGTGTACAAACAGGCTACCGCGCACAAGCTTGGCCTGACGAAGATTGCCCATGAACTTTTCGACCGCGGAGATGCGGTTCTCGGCCAGCAACTTCTTGACCTGTCGAGGGAGATCTCCCGCATGACCCTTGCGCAAAGCGTTCCCGATCGCTCCATCGTTCGGTCCTGTGATCTGCTTTTCCGCGACCTGAAGATTGAATATTGTCTTGTCGGCGGTATGGCGGTGAACATTCACGCGACGCCGCGGGGGACCGAGGACGTGAACATTCTCGTCCGCGAATTTCCGCCCACGGCGTCGACCAAAGATCGTGCTTACATGGAGCGCTTCGGTTTTTATCCCGCGTTTTCACGCACGGGTGGGCACCTCATGCTCGACCGGAAGGCCGATGGTCTGGTCGAGTGTTTGCCAGCAAACGATCCTCTGCGGAAGGAGGCGCTGTCGTGCGCCGTCGAGCTGGACGTGATGGGGATGCAGATCCGCGTGGTCACACCCGCGTTTCTGATCGGGCTGAAGGTGGCCGCGATCAGCAACAATCCCAAGCGTCGGCAGAAGGACAGCCAGGACAGCCAGGACATCCTGGACAGCCAGGACATCCTGGCGGTGTACCTCTCAAAAAAGCCCCGACTCGAGAAGGTGAAGGCCCTGCTCGACAAGGAAGAAAAGCAGATTCTCGCAGGGGTGCTCGGAAACCTGGTGTCGTGAGGACTGAAGGGTCTGCCGGGGGGGGCACCTCGCATCCTTGGCGTGAAGGTCCACGGCCGCCCGCTCGCCGTGCCCGGGTGGCGAAGGTGCCAGGCGCCCGACCTCGCCAGACTACCGAGCCGACGCCGCCGGTGACCACCTCGTCATGCCACGCTGCATGGCGGTAAACTCGACCGTTTCGACAATAGTGTTGAACAACGTGTCGGACGAGGGCAACTCCTCCCCCGTGAATTCAGAGGCATCACGCCGAAAACGTCCGGCCCGTTGTTTTTTCGCGAATTCCCAGTAGTCATGGATGGTCGCCCGCCGATCGATGAGCAACTGTCTCTTGGGGAGCAGATCTGTTTTCTCCAAGTTGACCCGAGGATCGGCAGGAAGAAGGTTCCACAGATCGTTGCGCCGCCAGATTGAGAACGGCAGCAGGTGATCCACCGCGAAAGTGACGGCGCCTCTCTTGTCGAGGCGTTGACCGGTCCAGACGCAACAAGGATTGGGATACTTCTTGAAAATCTCCCTGGCGATGTCGGTATCGTGCTCAGCCTCGGCTTCCACGAGCAGCCTCGAAATAACCTTCTCCTTCGGGACGGAGCTTCCAGAAAGGCGCACAGTTAGTTCTGCCCAGCGCAAGATGAGCGCGTCCTGGATCCAGTGCCCCATCAGGGTCAACTCGCGCCAGAGTGCGGCGTCGAGAATCACGTGGTTTCCTGAAGGCCGGAACAGTCGTCCGGTGGATAGGGAACCGCCAGCATACTTGACGGGCCCTTCCTTGATGACCCGACTAACGCGCAGTCGGAGCGCATGGTACCCGGCAGATTCCGGGATCCGTTGCTCGTGTTCGTCGGCTACGAACTGCTGCAGCCCGCCATGCGGATAGCAGCGCATCAGGCGGTCCAGTTCGCGCGCGAAACCGAGCTTGTGCTGGCCGGCTTCCTGTTCCCCGTTCATTTGCGGGAGGAACGGCCCGTGATCGGTTCGCTCAAAGATAGGCCAGTAATAGCGGATCCATCGTGATGCGATGGCATCAACGGGTACACATACCTCATCATCCAGTCGGTCGTCTCTGCCAGCCTGCCAACGCACGATGCGGGGCTGTGTGAGCGCGATGTCGCAGAGCGCTCGAAAAAGCGCGAATTTGTACGTCGCAACTTTCTTTTCTTTGCGACCAAGAACTCCGGCGACCAGGTCGAGAGGGCGAACGTGGACCGACGTCTCGATTGAGAACAAGAAAGTGACCCACCTCATCTCACGCCGGTCGAGCGAGTCCTCATCGGACCACTGTCCAATGGTCGTGAACCCGGCTCGCTCGAAGAGCAATCGCAGTTCACCCGGTACAATTTTCGTGTAGAGCCGTTCGGAGGGGTCTCGGGAATCGCCGTCGAGGCCTGGCCGATCCGTCGGAATCGATACGAGCACTCGTCCCCCCGGCTTCAGAATCCCGCGAATGGCGAAGACCGCTTCGAATAGTGCTGAGCGGGGCAGGTGCTGAAGTACCGCAGAACACAAGACGCCGTCGAAGGCCCCACCGAGAGAATCAAGGTCGGGCAGATCCTGGGGGAGCGACCCTTCGAGCAGACGACCTGTGAGATTGGGGTGTCGAGCCACGGCGTTGTCGCGCATGCCCCGGGAAGGATCGATGCCGTAAACAACGTGGCCATCGTCGGCGAGTCGTGAGGCGTCTCGGCCGCTTCCGCTGCCGATGTCAAGGACGCGGGCTCCTTCGGCAAATGCGAGTCGAAAGTATTTGATCGGTCCACGCCCGGTCTCGTACCTGGCGGCGATCTCCTCGGCGTGCGACGTGTAGTACTGAACCGTCTTCTCGTCCATCGAGGCCAATGCCTTGTAACGCCGTTCGGTTGGAGGGGCAAACGAGATCTCGGCGCTGCGATCCGCGCAATCGAGGTCGTCACCATGCGCCCCGAAACGCGCATCCATTGGTTGACCTTTTCTCACGCTACTTGCCGCAGGCGCGCCAGCAGGCGCACCATCGCGTAGCTGTCGCGCTCGCAGTACCGCAGAAGCTTTCGGCGCAGTGCTTTGCGCTCCCGCGCGGACGGTTCGTCGTTGCCCAGGAGCATCGCCTCCAGCATCGCGGACGCCGTCTGTCCGTCCTGGACTTCCAGATCGTCGTACCCAAGGCCAGGCACCAGCGCGGGCAGGACGCTCTTGATGCTGAAGCTGCCGTGGAACCCGGGGTGATAGACGTGGTCGCGCACGATGGGCAGCAGGTCGACGATGCGGCTCGACAACTGCCGCAGCCGTGGTGCCAGGCGCGGCACCACCGCGATCAAACCGGCGATGCGCTCCTTCTCGAACGGGGCGTTGTAGGCCAGCACGGTCCGTGCATCGGCGCACGCATCGACCAGGGCGCGGGCGAATGCGGGGCGCGGGTCGCCAGGGCCCTCGGCCAGCCAGGCGTGGTGCTGCGTTCGCTTTGTTCCCAAGGTTCCGTTGAGGCCGACGACGTGACAACTGAACTGCACCGGCACCTGTTCGTACGGAGCGCAGCCCGGCCACGCTGGGATCGCCGGCATGATCGTCTCGAAGTCGAGAAATCCGATCGGCGCTTTCAGGCGCCGCAGGGCATCCGTCAGCCCAGGCTCGACGATCATCTTGCGCGTCCGCACGCTTGCAACCTGACGAGCGACGGGACCCTCGGCGGCGAAGTCTTTGGGCAAGTCGGCAATCGTTTCGAAACCCTCTTCCACGAGTTTCTGAACCTTGGCCGACCGGATCCGATACAGGGTGCTGACGTGGTTCTTTGGCAGCGCCGGATGACACCGGTCCAGGAACGCGCACGGATACGGGGTCATGCAGTGGTCCCCCGTGGGTACCTTCGGCAGCGGCCCGGCAATCACCGCCAGAAACTCGCGGATGCGCCGCGGGATACCGTGCGGCGTGGCCTCGGCCTCGGCCGTGACGTTCACGCGAACGAACAGATTCGACAGGTCCGGGTGGCGGCAATCCCGGTTCAGATGCATCACCTCGGCGCGTTTCACCTTCAGCCCGGCCCGCCGCAGGATGTGCAACTGGATGCCGACGTCGGGAAGGTGTTCGTCTTTCACCCTCAGGGTCGACTTGACCTCGACCAGCACGAACCCGTCGCGGCGTTTTTCCAGGATGTCCACCGCCACGAAGACGCCGTCCTCAAGGAAACTGGCTTCGTAGATTGCCGGCGCGCCTGCGGCCAGGGCTTCCCGTGTGGCCGCGACCCGTTCTTCCAGGGCGTGATACGGCAGATCGATCAGCACGCCGCCCGGCACGTGGGTCCGCGCCAGTTCGCCGACTCGATGGCCGCGATCGAATATCGCCTGCCCGGCGGTGTCAGTGGCCAGTTCGGGCGCTTGCGCATCGTGAACCTTCCACCACAGCATCTTCGGGCACTGAAGCCCGGACATGAACTTGGACTTCGAGAGACGCAGCGACGGTTTCATCTTGAGCCTGTGATACCCGGTCTGTCTGACACGAATAGCGGCAGCCGGGCAACCGCGCCCCGAATGATCCGTGTCAGACCCACGTCCGAGAATCGCGGACATGGCAAACGAGACGCGGCGACAATGAGGATCCCCGTCCACAGGGCCCGTCGGAAGCGTGCCCTGCGCCTCTCGGCGGACGACCGGCTCGGCGATCCGTTCGCCAAGACGCGCATCGACTACGCGTTCAACATCTGCGCGACCAGTCAGTCGCGCCCCGGTCGACGACGGATCCCGGGTTGTGAGTTGCTCGTGGAGATGGTCGAGGAAGCGGGCGAGAAACGAGGACGTCGCGGAATACGTACGCTGCGAGATCTGGATGGCCCATCCTTAGATGCCCACCACGATCGGAAGTGCATGGAAGCCGGGGAAGCGGTAGGCGTCCCACAAGCGTCGATGTTTGCGCATCCGGCAATCGTGCCAGATTTCGCGATGTCGCGTGGGGTCAGGACCACCCTGGGAGCGAGTCGACAGGCAGGGTTCGCAGGGCCCGCGTTGACCGTGGGCGCGGACGTCGAGGTGCCGCCGCAGCACCTGTCCAGGTCAGACCGCTGAAAACTCATGTCAGTGCGCCGATGAACATTGGCCAAATGGAATCCGTCGATTGGAAGCCAGACGAAGGCGGGCTCCGCATCCTCATCGTCGCCGGTCCGGACATCGAAGGCGAGATGCTCTTTTGCGCCACGCGTGAAGCGAGGGTTCACTCGTGCCAGCCGGGACGACCCGTGGTCTGCCCTTGCGGCGTCGTGCATCTGGCCTGCGACCCGAGTGACATCACGGTTCTCGTGGGGTGCCCGGACCACACCATCCACACCCACCCAGACACCGTGGGTGTTCAGGTCGTGCCGTTCGGCTCGGACGTAGCGGCGGCGAGGTATCCCGCTATCGTTGCCCACGAGCCGCGCGACTTCGGACCCTGGGCGGCCACGGTGGTGCGCACCATAGCCTGCGGCATCACCGTGCCCGGACTGATCGGCTTCGACTTTACCGACGTGCTTCGAGGCTTTCGCATCCTCAAGTGCCTCGGCGCCACCGGCGGCGAGGGGATCGAGCAGGCCGCCCGGCGACTCACCGAAAATCCTTTCTTCGATCCAGGCGCCCGCGCATGCGTTGTGGGCCTCTTTATTGGGGTAAACTCAAGCACGCTCGCTGACGTTACCCTTGCTTGCGAGCGCGTCCAACAGCACCTGTCGGACGATGCAAGCATCATGTTCTTCTGCGTCGGCCACGACGACCCGCGGGTGCTCGACGAGATCTCGATCCTCTTCGGCATCGATCCGACCATGCCGATCGCCCACGCTGTGCAACCGGCGTCGTAGAGCAGGACCTCAAGCGGTCGTACCTCACGCCGCTATCGGCCGCTTATCGAGGAGATGGAGCTGAAAGAAGTGCTTGTAATCGGGTTGAAGCGAGTCGTCTTGCAGTACAAAGCGTCGGCCCTTCCAGCGGCGGCTAACACGGTTGCCTTTCTCGTCGCGCAGATTGAGCGAAATCTTTGAGCGGGAGAAGGGGCTTGCACCCTCGACGTCCACCTTGGCAATAGGAATTGCCCCCTCGTGACCATTGGTGAAATCGTGTCATTTCGCTGTCTTGGCGTTGCTGGCTGACGCGGGCAGTTGCGTGTTGACGCCGATAAAGTGCGGACTTTAGTGCGGACGAATTTTGGGGTCCGCTATCGTGTGGCAAGGTCGCCGAATTGTGCGGCAAGGGTCGCGTGGAATTTTTGGCCGGCTTGCCGCGCATTGGCAGCGCGATGAGCAACCTGCGCCCCGAGGACGCGGACGACGAGGCTGCGCTTGTCCGCGGCACCTGAAACGCTGGTCATCAACACCGGTCCAATCGTCGCGCTGGGCCGGGTCGGTGCGCTCGATTTCATCGGGCGCCTTGGGATCGCCTTCGTGGCCCCTCAGCAGGTTGCCGACGAGTTGGCCGTTGGGGTCCGCCTTGGGCACTCCGTGAAGATACCGTCGCGCTGCGGTCGCCGCGGGTCTCAAGGTCACCGGCTCGCTTGGCCTTCTTGGCCGGGCGAAACGAGACGGCCACATCACGTTCGTGCGGCCCTGGATCGAAAAGCTGAAGGCCACAGGCACCAATACCATCCCGCCAGACATGGTACTTGGCCTCGATGCGCTGCTTGCGATGCGGGCGCGGCTGGAGTTTGAGCCGGACGGGACGGCCAGCGTTACGTGCGCAACGCGGTGCCGTGGCCGGAAGTAGGGCACGTGCAGCACCGCCCAATATTCCGCTCTCGACTGTCTTGGACCTGCTAAAATATTCAGAATGAATTCGTTGCTCCGTGCGCGCGTGAGAGACGGGCACCTTGTCGTCGAAGACGCCGTCGACCTGCCTGAAGGGGCCGAGGTTCATCTGCGTGTGGTCGAGGACAACGACGACCTCG
>CAYSKR010000081.1:0-4765 GCA_964431675.1 uncultured Myxococcales bacterium | reverse complement strand
GCATCTGGGGCTGCACACCATTCGCCTGCTCACCAACAACCCGCGCCGCATTGCCGCCCTTGATGGCTATGGGATCCGCGTCGTCGACTGTGTGCCCGCGCACGCGCTTGCCAGCGTCGCCGCTTTGCGCGAAGAACAGGCCTGAGTCATGCCCAAGACGCACGCCGGAAAGCTGAACGCCGCAGGAAAACGATTCGCCATCGTCGCGTCGCGGTTCAATGATTTCATGGTCGAAAAGTTGGTCACGGGGGCAACCGACGCTCTCCACCGTTCCGGGGCCGCCGACGGTGACATCGAGATCTTCCGTTGCCCGGGTGCTTTCGAGCTGCCCGGCCTTGCCCGCCGCGTGGTCGACACCGGCCGTTTTCACGGCATCGTTGCGCTGGGCATCGTGATTCGCGGTGCCACGCCGCATTTCGACATGGTCGTCAGCGAGGCGACACGAGGTCTTGCCACCGTCGCGGCCGAGGCCAAAGCGGCGATTGGATTTGGCGTTCTCGCCTGCGAAACCATCGAACAGGCGGTGGAGCGCGCGGGGTCGAAAGCGGGAAACCGCGGATTCGACGCCGCCATGGTCGCGATCGAGATGGCCAACCTTTACGACGATCTCGCGCATCCCCGCACCGGCGGCAACGGGCGGCGCGCAAGGGCGCGGGCCGCGCGCACATGAAGCGGCGGCGGGCGCGACGAATCGCGCTCCAGGTTCTGTACGCCATGGACGGGCCCTCGGGCTTCGACGGCACGTCGGCCGTTGATCGGCACGCAACCCGCCTGGCGCTTGAACCCGTGGGCGACCAGGACGCCGAACCGGGCGGCGAAAGTGTGGAGTTCGATCAGGCATTGGCGAAAGATCTGGTCGACGGCGTCGTCGCCCATCGCGACGAAATCGATGAAACCATCGCGAAAACATCGCACTCGTGGCGCCCCGAGCGCATGGATCGCGTTGATCGCAATGCGCTGCGTATCGGCGTTTACGAACTGCTGCACGTCCGGGACGTTCCGGCGGCGATCAGCATCAACGAGGCGGTTGAATTGACCAAACGATTCGGCGCAGCAGGCAGCTCCGCGTTCGTCAACGGGGTTCTGGACGCGGTGGCCAAGCAAGTTGCCACCAAAGAGTAGGAAGCACGGCGGTGGACGTGTCCTTTGTTCCAGTTGATCTCGACCGCTGGGACCAGTGTGTCGGGGACCTGTTCGTGGTGGGCGTGTGGAGCGACGTCCGTCCACTGCGCGGTGCCGCGGGCCTGCTCGATTGGCGGCTGTGCGGCAACATGTCGCGCTGGATTGGTGAAGGCCGCCTGCAAGGCACCGTCGGCGAAAAGACCCTGGTTCCCACACACCGCGTCCCGTTTCGGGCGCTCCTCGCCATCGGACTCGGTGCATCGCCCGATTTCTCGGAGGAGGGCTTCTTGACGGCCTGTGGCACCATTGCTGACACAGCGCGTGGGTTGAGGTTGTCGTCGGTTTTCGTGGCCCCGCCGGGTCGGGATCTCAACCGCATCGCTCCCGAGCGCGCCCTGGACTTGCTGACGGAGATCCTCGGTCGCGCTGCGACAATCAAGCACCTCGGTGTGATCGACGACCCAAACCCAGCGCCTGCGCGACCAAGGCGATGAACCTGCGCGCAGGTTGCGCCCACATGGATGAGCTGGCGGAGTTTCTTGCCACGAAGCCCGGGCGTACTCCCGACGGGCGATTTGGCAAAGTGCCCGGGCGGGAGCAAACTGCCGCCCCGTGAGCGACCCTGGCACCCCGGTGCGCAAGACCACCGAGCGGCGCAGACCCGTCACCGTCATTCCCGATCGCCTGACCGAACGCGGCCGGTCGTCTGGTCGCCTGGGCTATTTCCTGGCGTGGGCGGTGGTGTACGCCGACATCGGGACGTCGATCTACTACGTTCCGGGACTTCTCTTCACGGAGCTGGGGGGCATCACGCCGTCGCCTGCAGGCGTCTTCGTTCTGGCGACCGGACTGGCCGTCATCCTGCTCGCGCTCAAGTACGTCGACGTATCAGCGCGCTATCCAGACGGCGGCGGCGTCGTCTCGGTCGCCAGCGACGCATTCGGCCCGGGGGTGGGCTGCCTGGGCGGTATCCTCATTTGCGTTTCCTACTTTTTGACGGGAGCGATTTCAGCGGTTTCGGGATTTCAGTACCTCGCCGGGTTGTTGCCTGTGCTCGACCACTGGCTGGTCACCTGCGCCTGCACGGCCATCGTCTTTCTCGGTGTGCTCAACTATATCGGCATTCAGGAGTCGGCGATTTTCACTGCCGTGCTCGCGATCGGATCGTTCGTGGTGAACGTCGTCCTCATGGCGTTCGTCGCGCTGCAGATCGACAGCAGGAGTTGGGCGCTGGTGGCGGCGCAGTTCCGATCGGCGGGTTCCTTGACGACATGGCCCCTGCTGGTGGGTTTTTCGGGCTCATGGTTGGCTTACTCGGGACTCGAATCGATCAGCCAGATCGCGCCGGCATTGCGCGAACCCAGGCAACGCACCGCACTCAAGGCCATGGTGCTGGTCATGGCAGCCATCCTGATGACGTCTCCGCTCATCACCGCATTCGAGACTGCGCTGCTCAATGCACGCACCGCCAACCCCGAGCGCTTTCTTCTGGACCTCGGCGAGGCGTTCAGTCCTCGTTGGTTGCAACTCGCCATCGTCCTCACCGCGTCGACCCTCCTCATGGCGGCTGCGAACACCGCAATCATCGGGTGCTACCACGTGTTCCTCGCGTTGGTGAGGCTCGGCTATCTGCCGCACTGGTTGTCAGCGCGCAACCTGCGCTTCAATACCCCTCACCGAGCCATTGTGCTGTCCGTCGGAGTCCCGGTGCTCGTGATCGTTGCCGCGCAAGGCAAGATCGGCGTTCTCGGGCACCTCTACACCTTCGGCTTGCTCGGTGCCTTCACGTTGACGTCTCTGGGCCTCGACAAGATTCGCTGGCAAGAGCGCGCTCAAGGCGCGACGTTCTACTTCGGCACCGTGACGTCGGTGCTGGTGCTCGGTGCCTGGGGCATCAACTTGGTACATCAGCGCACCGCTACTCTCGTTGGAATCACGGTCACCGCGGTGTGCTTCGCCCTGACCCTGGCCGTCCGCCGCGGCTGGATCGGTGGTGTTCGCTCGGGGTTCGCCACCGCCGAAGCCGCCGAGCGCGCCGCCACGGGTCTGGCCACCGCGGTGAACATCGTGACCGTTGACGAAGCCGTCGACATGAGCGCCATCTACAAGTCCACCACCCTTGTCGCGATGCGCGCGCCCAACTTGCGGTTGTTCCAGGAGGCCGCTGCGCGGGTTCGCGGCAACGATGAAAACGCCGTGTACCTGCTGTTCGTGGACGAGGTTCCCGGCCTGTTCTTCCCGCCCAAGACCGGCCCTTCACATGAAGCATGCAGCGTGATGGAAACCGCCGTCGATTTCTTCAAGAGCGCCGACATCGTCGCCATCCCGATCTGGCGCATGGCCCACGACGCCGGCGCATCGGTCGCGGGCGCGGCCAAGCGACTCAACGTCGAAACCGTCATGGTGGGAACCTCGCAGCGCACGGCGGTCTGGCACCTGCTGCGCGGCAGCGTGCTCAAATCGCTGATGCGCGACTTGCCTGAAACCACCCGCGTCTGGATCTGCAACTGAGCCCGCTCTTGCGCCCCGAATCGCCCTCGTGGGCGGACCGTCAGCGCGGCACCAACCTGAGCGTTTGGCGCGTGACCCGCATCCCGGTGCTGGTGCTGCTCGGATCGTTCTCGTTGTCGCACCTGACGTTCAAGGGTGCGTGGGTGTTCGTCGACAACTTCAACCTCTTGCTGCACGAGGCTGGGCACGTCTTTTTCGCCTGGGGCGGCGAGGCCCTGCACATTCTGGGCGGCACCATCGGTCAGTTGATGTGGCCGGCGTTCTTCGCGGGTTTCTTCTGGTTCAAGAACCGGCAGCTTTTCGCGACCGCGGCGTGCGTCTGGTGGTTGGGCGAGAACCTGATGAACATCGCCCGCTACGTCGACGACGCGATCGACCAGGATCTGCCGCTGGTCGGTGGCGGCGAACACGACTGGACCACGCTCCTCACCCGGTGGAACGTGCTGCACCACTGCCACGCCTACGCCAACACGTTTCGCATGTTCGGCATCATCCTGATGCTCGGTGGGTACGCCGTGATGCTGTGGCTGACCTGGCGGCCGCGCCGGGCAGAAGTCGATGCGCCACCACCGGATTGACGCCCGGGGTTTCCCGGTCGCCCGCTCAACGCAGCAGCGCCTTGAACCCCGCGCGATTGAAATGCTCGTCCTTGGTCAAGGCGTCGCTCAGGCGGCGAGCCTTCATGGCCAGAAAACTGACGCAATCAGTGAACGACCATTTCTGATCGATGTGCTTGGTCATGAAAGCCGCAGCGTTCGAGAATTCCTCCGGTCCCGTCCACTCGATCGCGCAAGCCTTCGATCCGAGCGTTGATCTCATGAATGGGCCGACCAGATGTCCGTGACCCCGGGCGGCGAGCAGGGTGGCGGTCTCATCGAGCACGTAGTCCGTCGTCACGAACCGCGCCTGCTGGTTTTCCCCTTTGCGTAGAATCCGGACCGCGCGCTCGTGCATGTCGTCACGCGAAACCAGCAGGGCGTAAAAACCGCTGGGTAACCGTTCACATGGGGGGACCGCCCGGCGCCATGCCCTTCCAGCTCCGTCCCGTCGCTGTCTTTTGCCTCTGCGTCCCCCCAAACCCCCGCTCGGTGCCCCGGCAAAGCCGCGCCACCGAGCCACTTTCTCCGACGGG
>CAYSKR010000080.1:0-13956 GCA_964431675.1 uncultured Myxococcales bacterium | reverse complement strand
GAAGGCGCGTCCGATATCGTCCGTGACCGCATGGTGGCGCAGATCATCCTGCCAGACGGCGTGGCGGCGGCTGTCGCGCAGGCGGTTGAGACAGTGGTGCGTCGCCACCCGGTAGATCCAGCGAAGCGGCGCTGGATCGTCGCCGACATCGGTGATGTGGCGGTGTACGCGGATAAACACCTCCTGGGTCGCGTCCTCGGCCTCGGCCCCGTTGCGCAAGAGTCTGAGACACCGGCGATAGATCATCGGCCCGTAGCGGCGGTAGAGCGCCTCCGAGCGGGCGGTGTCGGGGGCCGTCAACGGCGTGCCCGCGAACAACGTGGCGGCGGCTGATCGATCAAGAGCGGGATCCAAGGTGAGACAATTCTCCTATTGTCCGCTTAACACCTGAGCCCGGCAAAAAGAGAAGAAAGACCTGAAGACCCCACCGGCTCCCGGGAATCAGTCCTCGAACTCGCAGCGTAGGCGCTCTACTACCGTTGCCTGGTCGACCACTGCACGCCGGTCCACGACGTAGACGAGCCGACAGGGTAACATCATGCGCAGGCTGAGCGCAATGCGGACGAGATCCCCCAGGGTTCCGGACAAAGTCGGGGCGGCGAGGCAGGGGTCGCGGACTGCTGAGCATCGCCGAAGCCGTGGCCGATGCTGGGGGCGTGGGATCCCAGACTGGGAGTGACCCAGAGATCGGCCAACGTGGCGAGAATTCGCAGGTTTCGGCGTTGTGTAGACGCACCGGCGCGCTACGCGGCCGGGGGCGCGGTCATCAGATCGATGGAATCAAGGCGAAGCGGCGCGCTATATGCCGAGCAGGGTCAGAACTTTTTCTGGCCTGCGGCCCAGGTGACGCGTGGTCGCAGCGATGCTCTTGGCGCCGACGAGACGCAGCAAGCTGATCGCGACGTTGCGGATGCTGGCCATGGCCTGAGGGCCGTTGCCCTTGCGAACCTGACTGCGATCTTCGTCGTAGGTCATGTCGCGCACGTGGTGGAGGCGGTTTTCGATTTCCCAGTGTCCACGATTGAGCTCCAGCAGTCGTGCGGGATCTGCCTTTGTCTCATCGACACTGGTGATGCCGAAGCAGACCTCCGTTGTGGATTTCCGGCCCTGGACGAGCTCGCCATGCAGGTCGGTGGTGATGCGCTCGATACGAAAGACTTGCTTGGCGTGAGGAAAATCGATGAAGCCGTTGAGCTCAATGCTGGACCACAGCCGCCGAATCTCAATGCGGCCATGTGCTTTGTCGATCGTTTTATGCTGAGGGGGAAAAAGCCTCCAAGTGGAGGCTGTCGATGTCCTGGCGCAAAGTAGGCTGGTTGTCTTTGACCGTGAACACGTAGTCCGCTTTCTTGTCTTCGACGAAGTGGCGCGCGGTTTCCTTCTGGGTATGCATGGCATCGGCCGTGACCACGCAGCCCTTGATGTCGAGATTCCGGAACAGCGGTTCCACGCAGGTGATCTCGTTGGTCTTGCCGGGAACAGGAGTTTGCGCGACGACGACTCCACTGCCGTGAACAATGGCGCTCAGAAGATGAACCGCCTTGCCATCGCCGTCGCGACTGCCGCGCAGTGTCTTGCCGTCCAGGGCCAACGCTTGCCCGGCCGACAGGGTCTGCTGCTTCGCCATCCAGGCACCGGTTTTCTCGTCGATCTCATGGACGTTGACCTCATGGAGGACACGACGAAAAGTTCGCTCGTTGGGTGCCCACCCGTACTTGGAGCCAAGCCGCTTGAGATGCTCCCGACTCTGGTCCTTGGCCCAATCCCCAATGGCCGCAAAACTCTTTGCGCCTGCCAGCGTGGCGCAAATGGCAACCGCCAGGATGTGCTCGATCTTGTGCCGTTTGCCTCGCGCTTTTCGGACATCGGTGATGGCCTTGAGAACCGCAAAAAGCCCGGCATCTCCATCCAGGTCGAGTTTGTCCAGGTCGAGCGTGACCGATTCTTTTGCTTGCTTGTTCATTGACTCGTTAACTCCTTGTCTGTTGCTTGGCGAAGTGCGCAGCCGTGCCGTGGCATGTCGATCGAGCGGATACAGAAACACCGCCTTGGCGTGCCCATGAAACGAGTAGCTCAAGCCTCGCTTCGACCATCCCGTCGTTTGCCCCACATGCACCCAGTTGCTGGCTCGATAGCAACCGCCGTGAAAGCGCGAGGTGTCCACGAACGTTTCTGCGAGCCACACCGGGTGGTGATACCTGCCCACCCAATCGGCGCACAGCCGCCGCAGGTTCGTACCCAGGATGCGCGATGCCAGGTTCTGCTGGTCAATCCACGGCAAGATCAGAAAGCGGGCGTTGTTGACGACGCCAGACAGATTCGCCACCTTGGTCGCCGCATCCCACCCGATGTACTCATCGCGAGCACGGTTGTGCCGCGCGGCACCACTCCAACTCAACAGCGCCACCAACTCCCCATCCACAATCGCCGCATAGCGCAGCGACTCCCCAACCAAAGTGCAGTCGCCCAGATAGTGGAACCTTTCCATGTATGCCCGCCAACCAAGCAGCTCCTCGGCCGCGATCGGGCGCACGACCAACGATGCTCCGGGAACCACTCGTGTTTCCCATCCCGGCGTCGGTCCTAGCAACAGATCCTTCTGCGCCGACCGACGGTCGACTCGCCGGACACCGGGAGCTCTTCGCGACACCGGCAGTCGAATCCAACCGTGTTGCTCCATTTGACCAAGCAACCCCAGGCACGACCGTGTTGCGTACTCGCCGCTCGGCCCGCGCCAATCGAAAAGCTGGCAGACCCGCCTCGCCAGCTCTACTCGCCCCCACTCCCGGTGTCGGCGGATCAGCTGTCGGACCCGCGCCATGTCCCTCTCGGTCAGCTCCGCGCCGCGATATCGAACCGGTCGCCGCTGCTTTCTCCCCGCTGCCATCCCCCTACGCTGGCACCTCGCCTCCCAAAGCGCCAGTTTTTTATTTCACTTCCTACTGTTCTCAAGCAGTTACGCAACCTTGCCTGGGCCCTGGCTGGGGTGACGCTAGCGCTTGACAAACTTCTGCACGCGCATGCCGGTATGCACCTCGGCCACGTAGACGGTGCCGTCCTGGCCCACGGCCACGCTGTGCGGCCAGATGAACTGGCCCTCGTAGCGGCCGAACGAACCCACGCTTTCCAGCACCTTGCCGCTGTGCGGATCCACGCGCATGACGCGCGCGCGATCTGGCTCGCCGGGGTTCGGATCGGCCTTGTTCTGCCGCTTGTAAGCGTCGCCGCCGTCAACCACCCAGACGCCGCCGTCGGGGGCAACCGTGACACCCCAGGGGCGGCCGATTTCGTCGGACTTCCACTGATCGAGAAACTTCCCCGCGCCATCGAAGATCTGGACGCGCCGGTTGGTGCGATCGGCCACGAACACGCGCCCATCACCGTCCATCGCGACGCCGTGAGGGACGTCGAACTCGCCTGGCCCGGTGCCCTTTTTGCCCCACGACATCAGGAACTTTCCGTCGGGGCCAAGCTTGACGATGCGGTTGTTCTGGTAGCCGTCGGCAACGTAGATGCTGCCGTCCTTGGCAAAGGCAAAGTCGGCCGGACCGTCGAAGTGCGTCGCGTCGGCACCGTTTTTCCCCTTGGTACCGACCGTCAACAGGAGCTTGCCGTCGTGGCTGTACTTCAGCAGCAGGTGCTCATCCTTGTCGCTGAGCCACAGGTTGTCCTGCGCGTCGATGCGCAGCCCGTGCGCGCGGGTGAATTTTCCTTCACCCCACGAGGTGACGATTTTTCCGGTCGTGCCGTCGAGACAAACCACCGGTTTGTAGCCGCGGTTGAACACCCAGACATGGTTGTGCGAGTCGATGGCGAGGCCGGGCACCTGACCGAACACGAAACCGTCGGGCAACTGCGGCCAGTCATGCACCAGCGACCAGGCCCCCGTCGATGCGGGCTTCGCCGCGTCGGATTTGCCCCGCTTGGCCTTGTCGCCCGACTTGGCCGCGACCCTCGCCGGGACTGAACCCGCCCCCGGCAGCGCGTAGGCCGCGACCAGCGCGACCAGCCCAACCACTCCCAATGCACCCACGCGTCCAGTTTTGCTCATGTATTCCTCTACCCCGCGCCACGGCCGTGGGTCAACCGCGCACCCGATTGCTCGTCGGGGCACTACCCCGATTGCCTTGGGCCCGGCTCCGTAGAGCATGGGCTGAAGTCGGCTATCATGGCATGGCCCATGCATGTTCATGTTCACGATCGGATGTGTGCCTTGCTCGGGAATTGCCTCCATTTTCCCGCCGCTCGACCCCGGGTGTCGAAGCCATGGTGACGAACCGGCGGCGCATCAGCATCGGCCTTTTGTTGCTTGGGTGCGGCGTGCATTCTTTCCCGATCGTCGCACTGGCCGACGTTGGGCCCGTGCGTTCTCCCATGGCCGTGACCACCCCGGTGGCTCCGGCCGCGACGTCTCCTCTGCCGCGCGCGGCACGGTTGCCCAAGTTTGGGCTCATGGTCGATGCCGGATTACCCGAGGGCGTCATCGCGGCGTTGGTGCTTCGTCCGATGTCCTGGCTGCGCTTGCACGGGGGTGGCGGCTCCAACGGGGCGGCGTCCACCGTGCGCGCCGGGCTCTCCCTGTTGCCGCTGGGTGCTGGGCCTTCGCTGCATGCCGAGGTCGGCCATCAGGCCAAGGGCGACGTCAACGGACTTGCCCGGCGTCTGGTCTGGCAAAATTTTGCCGACAGCGACTTGCTGCGCAACGTGAACATGGACTACGTCAACTTGCACGGCGGACTCGATTTCGGCGTCGAGCGCGTGGTGTTTTTCATCCACTTCGGTGCCAGCCTCGTCTGGGCGACGCTGCACGATGTCGGCGATATTGTGGACCACAAGGTCGCCATCTCTGCTGCCGCCGCGAACGCGGAGACCGTGGTGACGGTGGCCAGCGATCCCACGTTTCGCGCCACCGTGGTGTCCATCAAGCTGGGTCTGATCGTGTACCTGGACTGACCATGGGGCAAGCGCAATCCCGTCTTCGCGCAACGCAGCGCGGTCTCCTGGTGCCGGTCGTGGTGGTGCTGGGCCTTTCGGGTTGCCTGGCCTCCGCCGAAGCGCAGATCGAGAACGTCGAGGTCAGTCAGCGCGGCATGAGCTTTCCGGGTATTCCGCAGGGCGCGCTCCTCGGCGACGTTTCCACCTCGTATGTGTTCGCCATCAAGCCGGCGAAACTGTCGTTGCCGCGAGCCGTCCGCACGGAAATTGTTGCCGCCGACGTGACGCTAAGGGCGACGAGTGGGGTTTTAGACCTTGCCTTCATCCGCACGCTGCGTATGACGGTGCAGGGGAAGATTGTCGACTCGGACCTGCCGGAGCTGCAGCCCACACAGCTCGCGGTCTACGAACGTTCAGGCGACGGCGTGGTGGGGCCCGTGCTGACGATGCCCAATCGCGACGCCAGCAACTTGCTTGAGCACTGGAAAGCCAGCACCTTGTTGTTCACCCTGGAGGTTGCTGGCACCATGCCGACCCTGGACTGGACCGCAGATCTTACGATCGGTCTGACTGGGCGCCTGGTCTACTGAAGGACGCGCGTGTTACCCTGCCGACGTGCGCGGTGGCTCGCATTCGGTCGAGGCGCTGATCGAGAGCAGTGGCGCGCTTGCCGACGCCGTCGACAAACTGCGCTTTGCCGCGCCGGTTGTACACGTCTACAACCCGCTGCGCTACGCGGCGGCGATGCACGAAGAATATCTGACGCGCTACGGTTTCGGACCGAAGGAGGTCGTTCTTGTTGGGATGAATCCGGGGCCGTTCGGGATGGCGCAGACGGGGGTACCGTTTGGCGATGTCGGTATGGTGCGGGATTTCCTCGGGCTCGGCGGTGCGAAGGGTGGCGGCACCGGCGCGAAGATTGGTGTCCCACCGAAGCAGCACGCCAAGCGTCCGGTGCTGGGCCTCGGGTGCCCACGCGGCGAGGTCAGCGGGCAGCGGCTGTGGGGCTGGGCGCGCGATCGATTCGGAACGGCCGATGTTTTTTTCGCGCGCTTTTTCGTCGTCAACTACTGCCCGCTCGCATTTCTTGAGGAAAGTGGGCGCAACCTGACGCCCGATAAATTGCCTGCCGTCGCGCAAGCCAAACTGTTTACCGCCTGCGACGAGGCCCTGAGGCAGACCGTCGACACTTTGCGCCCTCGCTTCGTGATCGGCGTGGGTGCATTCGCCGCCGGTCGCGCCGCAAAGGCGCTGGCGACGCGCGGGGGGCGATCTCACCCCGACCTTCGCATCGGTCACATCCTGCACCCAAGCCCCGCGAGCCCGTTCGCCAACCGTGGCTGGGCTGCTGCCGTCGAACGGCAACTCGCCGACCTGGGCGTGGCCCTGCCGCGAGGGGCGGGTGGACGATCAATGGACAACCCTTCAGATCGCTCGCAGGGAGGCTGAAAAATGCAACCTATGTCGGCATATTTCCGGTAATATTGCCGACGATGTTTCACCGAATGTTGGCGTGCCCCGAAGAGTCGACGCTGGTGCTGGGACCGCGCGCGACCGGGAAATCCACCTGGATCCAGCAGCAACTCCCCCGGGCGATCACCTACGATCTGTTGAAAGCCTCGGACGCGCTGCGCCTGGCACGCGATCCCTCACAGCTCGAGGACGAGCTGGCCGGGCTTCCCGCGGGAACTTGGGTGGTGATCGACGAGGTGCAGAAGGTTCCGGAGTTGCTGGACGAGGTGCATCGCCTGATGGAAAAGCGAAAACTGCGCTTTCTGCTGTCGGGATCGAGTGCGCGAAAACTGGTCTGCGGACGCCAGGGGTTTATTGCGTCTGCGCGACGAATTGCCAGGCACGCGTTGCATGGGCGTGTATGCGGGACCGCGTCGACTCGTGGTCGATGGGATTGAGGTGCTTCCCCACACGACGTTCTTGCAGCGCCTGTGGGCGGGCGATCTCATTCGGTGACCGACCATGCAGAGAAACGTCGTATCTGAGGGGACGTCCGGTGCCAGGCCACCGTCGGCCCGGCAAGATCCGGTGGCGACCACGCTGCACGGCCTTCGCCGCGTCGACGAGTACCACTGGTTGCGGCGCAAGGACGATCCCGAGGTTCTGGCGTATCTGCGCGCCGAGAATGCCCACGCCGAAGCCGTCATGGCGCCGACCCGCGCGCTGCAGCAGCGGCTCTACGACGAGATGCTCGGGCGCATCAAGGAAGATGACGCCACGGTTCCTTACCGCGAGGGTGGCTTCGTCTATTACAGCCGCATGGAGCAGGGGAAGCAGCATGCCATCCACTGCCGGAAGCCCGCCGCGCCGGGCGGGATCGAGGAGGTACTGGTCGACTTGAATGAGATCGGTGCGCGCGAAAAGTTCGTGGCGCTCGGAGATCTGGTCGTCTCCGACGACGGCAACCGGATGGCCTTCTCACTCGACACCACGGGTTTTAGGCAGTACTTGCTCGCGTTCAAGGATCTGCGTACCGGGAGCGCTTTTTCCGAGCGGATTCCGCGCGTCACCAGCCTGGCGTTCGCGCGTGATGGGAGCACGGTTTTCTACGTGGTCGAGGACGAGGTCACGAAGCGGTCCCACCGCCTGTACCGGCACTCCATCGGCACCGATCCCGGCGCGGACGTGCTCGTGTACGATGAGCTCGACGAGCGCTTCATGTTGTGGGTCGCGCGCTCGCGCAGCCGCGAGTTTGTGTTTGTGACCGCCGCCAGCAAGACGACGAGTGAGGTGCGGGTGCTGCACGCCGCGCGGCCGCTGGATCCCGCCATCTTGATCGAACCGCGCCGCGACGAGCACGAGTACTACGTCGACCACAAGGGCAGCGAGTTCCTGATTCGCACCAACTCGGGCGGTCGCAACTTCCGTCTGTGCAGCGCGCCCCAGGGCAGCCCGGGCCAGGCGTCGTGGACGCAGATCGTTCCGCACCGGCCGGACGTGATGCTTGAGGAGGTGGACGTGTTCGCGTCGTTCGTCGTGCTGCACGAGCGCCAGGACGCTTTGCCTCAGCTCGCAATACGCGACGATCAGACGGGCAACACCACGCGCATCGCGCTGCCCGAGGCGGTCTACGCGCTCGGGGGCGAGGACAATCGGGAATTCGATGTTCGCACGTTTCGCTACGGCTACCAGTCACCGGTGACGCCGCGATCGGTGTTCGAGTTCGACCTCGCGACCGGCTCGAGCACGTTGCTCAAGCGCTGGGAAGTGCTCGGCGGCTTCGATCCCGCGCGCTACCGCGTCGTTCGGGAGCATGCGGTTGCGCCTGACGGAACTCGGATTCCGCTGTCGATTGTCGCGCGCAAGGATCTCGGCCCGGGTGCCGCCGCGCCGCTCTTGCTTTACGGATACGGGTCGTACGGCATGTCGTTGCCGACGAGTTTTTCCAGCAACCGCACGAGCCTGCTTGATCGCGGCGCGGTGTTCGTGATTGCGCACATTCGCGGTGGCGGCGATCTCGGGAAGCGCTGGCACGACGAGGGGCGGATGGCCAACAAGATGAACACCTTCACCGATTTTATCGCCTCGGCCGAGCATCTGGTTGCCCGCGGATGGACCTCGTGCGATCGCCTCGTCATCCAGGGCGGCAGCGCGGGCGGGCTGCTGGTGGGGGCCACGGTGAACCTGCGTCCCGATTTGATGAAGGCCGCGGTCCTGCAGGTTCCCTTTGTCGACGTCATCAACACGATGCTCGACGAATCGTTGCCGCTCACGGTTGGCGAGTTCGAGGAGTGGGGCAACCCCAAGGACGCGACGGCGTACACGGCGATGATGAAGTACAGCCCCTACGACAACGTGCACCGCAAGGCGTACCCGGCGATGCTGGTCAAGACGTCGTACAACGACAGCCAGGTCATGTACTGGGAGCCGGCCAAGTACGTGGCGCGGCTGCGCGCCTGCAAGACCGATTCGCACCCCCTGGTGTTCAAGATCAACCTCGATCCGGCGGGGCACGGCGGACAGTCGGGGCGTTACAACCAGCTACGCGAGATTGCCTTCGAATACGCGTTCATCCTGTGGCAGATGGAGCTCGCCGATCTTCCGGCGTGATCACCGCGCGCGCTCGTCGGCCGAACGTTCCCGTGTCAACTGCATCACCCGTCGAATTTGCGCCGCCGCTTCGCGCGGAAATTGCAACCCTTCGCCTGCGCTTCGCTGGCCAGAGCGGCGATTCGATCGATCGCGCCGCGATCGCAGCAGACTTATCGCGCCTGCGCCTGCTGTGGCGTCAGCAGCCCGAGCTGTTTGACGCCGACGCCATCGCGGCGCTGCGCGAAATTGCCCGAGTCGTCGCAGCGGACGCCCCCGGCAGCCGCCAGCGGGCACCGTCAATGGAGGCCGCGCGGGAGGTTTTGAAGACGGCGTTCGGCTACGATCGGTTTCGCCCCGGGCAAGAGGAGATCATCGGGGCGGTTCTGGCGGGCCGTGACTGCGTCGGCATCATGCCGACGGGCGCAGGCAAATCCATCACCTTCCAGATCCCGGCGCGGCTTCTGGGTGGCACGACTCTGGTGATTTCGCCGCTCATCGCGCTGATGAAGGATCAGGTAGACGCCATGACCGAGGTGGGGCTGCGCGCCACGTTCATCAATTCCAGCCTCACGCCGGCGCAGCGTGAAGAGCGCGAGTCCGCCATGCTTGCGGGCGCGTACGAGCTTGTGTACGCCGCGCCCGAAGGCATCGAGGCAAGGCTGGGCGGTGCGCTGGCCCGCACGCGGCTGGCGCTGATCGCGGTCGACGAAGCGCATTGCATCAGCCAGTGGGGACACGATTTTCGACCCGCGTACCGGAACCTGGCCGGCCTCAAGCGGCGCTTCGGCCAGGTGCCGGTGCTGGCGCTGACCGCGACCGCCACGCCGCAAGTCACCCAGGACATCATCGAGCAACTCGCGATGGGCAGACCGCTGCAGATTCGCGGCAGCTTCTTCCGCCCCAACCTGCGTCTGCACGCGTACCGCAAGGGGCCGCAGAACGGCACCGTCCGCGACGCCTTGCTGCGCATCGTGCGCGCCCGTCCCGGTGAAAGCGGGATCGTGTATTGCATCAGCCGCAAGAGCGTCGAGAGCACGGCCGACTTTCTGCGCGGTCAGGGTGTACGCGCCGTTGCCTACCACGCCGGCATGGAGCCCAACGTGCGCTCGGGTGTGCAGGACGCTTTCCAGCGCGACGACGCTGACGTGGTCGTGGCGACTGTCGCCTTCGGCATGGGCATCGACAAATCCAACATTCGCTACGTGGTCCACCGCGACATGCCACGATCGATCGAAAGTTACTATCAAGAGATTGGCCGCGCCGGCCGCGACGGTCTGCCCAGCGACTGCGTCACCTTCTATTCGTGGGCCGACGTGATGAGCTACGATCGCTTCAGCGACGACGCGGCGGACGACGTCGGCCAGCGCCAGCGGCAACAGACCCGCGACATGTTCGGCATGGTGGACGCGCGCCGCTGCCGACATCAAGCGGTGGTGCGCCACCTTGGCGAAGAGCTCGGCCCATGCAAACTCGCGTGCGACGTCTGTGCAGGCTGGGATCTGCTGGGCAGCTTGCCAAGCTCCACGTCCACGCCTACTTCGGGCAAGAAAAAGGACAAGCGCAGGGCTGACGGAAGTGACGGTGGTGCCGCAATCGATGGGCCCGAAACGCGCGGGCCCGAGCGGCCCACCGACGGAGACGAATCCTTGTTTGTAACCCTCAAGGCCTTGCGCAAACAACTGGCCGACGCGCGCGGCGTCCCCGCCTACGTGGTGTTCAGCGACGCGACCCTGCGAGACATGGTGGCCATGCACCCACGAACACCGTCCGACCTGCTGCTGGTGACCGGCGTCGGACCGAAGAAACTGGCCGTGTACGGCGAGCGTTTCTTGCAGGCGCTCAATCGGCGCTGAGGACTCTAAACGTCATGCATGGCAAGCATGACGTTTGGTGAGCATCATGTGTCGAGCTTGAGAAGCCACTGTAGGCCGCTGTCGACCTGCTGCATCAGCGATGCGGGCAACGGTCCAACCAGGGACAGCAAATCCGACTTGTTGATGGACGCCACCTGTGATGCGTTTGCAACCGAGTCGCGCGGCAGGCCCGAGGCACGTCGCGGAAGCAGCGTGTTGCCGGGTGCCCGAGCAAGCTCGCGGGTGCCCGTGATCGCGCACACGACGACCGTGTTGATTCGGCTCGCGTTCACTTCGTCGCGTTGAACGATGAGAACCGGACGTCGGTATCCGGGCTCTGAGCCGGCGGGATCTCCCAAATCCGCCCACCAGATCTGACCACGCATGATCACCACTTGCCCTCCCGTCCGCGAATGACCCGTCTCCCGCGTCGACGCAGGGCAGACGCCGCCGGATCGTCACCGGGTTGACCGGCTCGCGCGAGGGCGCGGTTCCAGGCTTCGGTGGGATCATCCGTCCATCGGTGCCGGGCCAGGAGATCGCGCGCCGCCATGGCAACAACTCCGCTGCGCGACATGCGCTCACGACGGGCGAGTGCATCGATCTTCTGGAACAGGTCGTCAGGCAGCGATATGGCCAGCTTCATGGTCCATAGTATGACCGGTCATACCACCCGACGCCAGGCCAATGAACCTGGCCGCGCAGCCCCACGGCATCGATGCTGCGCTAGCGTCGGCCGGCGCTGAGAGCATCGGCCGCGACGTGGGCGAGGGCGCGCACGCCGATGGGCAGCACGCCTTCGTCCACGACGAAGCGGGGCGAGTGATTGGGGGCGACGTCCTGCGCACGTTTTCCCGCCGGGCTCGCCCCGATGCAGAAGTACACGCCCGGAACCCTCTGCTGGAAGATCGAAAAATCCTCGGCACCCGTGCTGACGCGGCCAGCGGCCGTGGCGTGGTTGCCGGTCACCCGCTGCAGCGCGGGCAGGATGCGCTCGATCAGCACTGCGTCGTTGAGGATTCCCGGAGACGCCACCACCAGGGTGACCTCGGCCGTGGCACCTGCGGCGGCGGCGATATTTTCGGCGGTTCGCTTGATGCGCGCATGCACGTCTTTCTGAGTATCGCCGTCGAACGTCCGCACCGTGCCTTCCATGGTCACCGAGTCCGGAATGATGTTGTGGCGGGTACCACCGTGGATGCTGCCGACGCTGATCACGACCGGCGCCGCGGTCAGATCCACCTGTCGCGAGGGGATGGTTTGCAGCGCGAGCGAGATCTGCGCCGCCACGGTGACCGGATCCACGCTCCGCCACGGCGTGGCTCCGTGGGCGCCCCGGCCGCGCACCACGATTTTCAGGTTGTCGGCCTGCGCCAGCAGGCCACCCGGGCGGGTCGCGATGTGCCCAAATTCAAGGTCGTAGAATGATCGGGACATCACGTGTAGGCCAAAGATGGCGTCGACCTTGGGGTTGTCGAGCACGCCCTGCGCGACCATCAGGCGCGCGCCGCCTGCTTCGCCGGGCGGCGGACCTTCTTCCGCAGGCTGAAAAATAAACTTCACGCTGCCGGGCAAGTCGGCTTTGACCTCCGCCAGAACTTCGGCGACTCCCATGAGGATCGCGGTATGCGCGTCGTGACCGCAGGCATGCATCACGCCGACGTCGAGGCCGTTGTACTTTGCTTTGACGGTGGACTTGAAGGGCAGATCCGATTCCTCGGTGATGGGCAGCGCGTCCATGTCGGCGCGCAGCGCCACCACCGGCCCCGGCTTGCCGCCCTTGAGCAACCCCACCACGCCCGTGTGCGCGACCCCCGTCTGCACGTCCAGTCCCAGTGCTTTCAAGTGATCGGCGACGATCTTGGCCGTGCGTTCTTCGCGGTTGCCAAGTTCGGGATGCTGGTGGAAGTCACGCCGCCACGCCACGACTTTGGCCTGCGTCGCGGCCACCCGCTCGTCGATCCGTTTGTGCAGTCCAGGTGGCGTCGTATCTGCTGCGGCGATCGCGCACGGCAGCGTCGCGATCGCGCCGACGGCCAGAGCGAGAACCGTGGGCCCGGAGGCAACTCGTGCGACGCGAATCATCATGGCGGCGCACTATATCCACGTCGGCGGTTTGGACGCCACCTTTCGTTAAAACCATGATGAAACTCTGATGAAATAGTGATGAACATCCGTGTTATCACTGATATGAACGTTGATGTAATCCATGTAACACCATATGATACCGTCGATGAGTTTGGCCACTAGACGAAAACGCGCCTCCATCAAGCCTCCGAAAGGTTATGAAACCTGCCTTTCAAGACGTGAAGCTGCGGCGGCCCTGGGTTTACCGAGCGAATACAAGATTCGCGAGCTTGAGCGTCAGGGTCGCCTGCGTGCGGTGCGGGGTACCATGGGCATGGCGTTTTACCCGCGCGCCGACGTCATCGCGCTGACTGCGGAATTCGCGCTGCAGGGCGCAGCGACTCGGCCGCGCCGACACTGGTCGGATGGCGATCTGATCGCGCTGCTGCGCGCGCCGACCGACGCGGGAGCATCACGCACAGCGGTCGATCTGGTGCTGGAGGCGGGCATCAGCATTGCGCGCGCCGAGCGGGTGTTCGAGTTCTTGCGCAAGGCGGGTGGAAAAGTGCCGACCCCAACGTCGGCGGTCCCGGCCGCAGCCGCGGGGGCCGCCTTGGCACCAGGGCCAGCGCGCCAGGGTCCGGTGTCACCGCCCGAACGCCGCGATCCGGCTCGCACCGCGCGCGCCGCGCTCATCGAACAGCTACGCGATCCCGACCCTGGCGTGCGCGAGGCCGCGTTTGCGCGCCTACGCGAATTGCCGAGGTGATGCGTTCAAGACGTGACTTCAAAGGCCCCAGCAGGTCTGAAAAGAGCGCAGCCAATGTACTATTTTTCCAGTGATATTAGGCACATGGGATATTTTCAGTGACGATGCCGTCGGGTCGGCGATCTTTTAGTATACTGACACACTGACTCATGGCTGCCTGCTCGGTCGACCCTGTAGGCAGGGTTTGCGTGTGCTAGAACGGAGGATCCATGGTGAAGAACCACGTAGGGCACAAAATGGCGCGCGGGTGTGTTCCATTGGTTTTCGTTGCCGTGGGCTCGTGCATCG
>CAYSKR010000079.1:0-12443 GCA_964431675.1 uncultured Myxococcales bacterium | reverse complement strand
GGCGGGTTTCGTGCTGGCCAATGGCTCGATGTCGTCGAACCAGTCGGGCGAGGGGGAGATCCGCAAGGCGATCATCGAGGCTGACTTGGTGGACTGCATGGTCGCGCTGCCGGGCCAGCTCTTCTACTCGACGCAAATCCCGGTCTGCCTCTGGTTCCTCGCCCGCAACAAACGGAACGGCCGCTTCCGCGACCGGCGCGGCGAGAGCCTCTTCATCGACGCGCGCAAGCTCGGCACGATGGCCGACCGCGTACACCGCGAGCTGACCGACGAGGACATCGCCCGCATCGCCAACACCTACCACGCCTGGCGCGGCGAGAACGACGCGGGCGCGTACGCCGACGTGCCCGGCTTCTGCAAGCGCGCCACGCTGGAAGACATCCGCAAGCACGGCCACGTGCTCACCCCCGGCCGCTACGTCGGCGCCGAGGCGGTGAAGGACGACGGCGAGCCGTTCGACGAGAAGATGAAGCGGCTCACCGCGACCTTGCGCGAGCAGCAGGCCGAGGCCGCGAAGCTTGACGCCGCGATTGCCGCCAACCTGAAGGAGCTGGGGTATGGCGGGTAAAAAGCCGCAGGAAGCCGCGGTCGTTCGTTCTGACTTCGCGGCGTTGCTCGCCAGCGTGAAGGGCCGCATCCAGTCGGCTCAGACGCGGGCGGTGCTGGCGGTCAACTCCGAGCTGGTCCGCCTGTATTGGGACATCGGGCAGATCATCGACGATTGCCAGTGGCGCGAAGGGTGGGGTGTGGCCGTCATTCCCCGCCTGGCGCGAGAACTGAAAAACGAGCTACCCGACCTCAAAGGCTTCTCCGAGCGGAACCTCGGCCTGATGCTTGCTTTTGCTCGGCAGTACCCCCAGCCAGACGTAGTTTTGCAACCACCAGTTGCAAAATTGCCGGGATTGGAAAAAGCTCCACAACCGGTGGAGGAACCAGCTCCAGCCGAAAAGGTGCAACCGCCAGTTGCACAATTGCGCGCCGCGATGTTCTGGGCGGTCCCTTGGGCACATCATGTCATCATCGTGCAGAAGGTCAAGGACCTCCCCACCCGCCGCTGGTACATGGAGCAGACGCTCGCCAATGGCTGGAGCCGCAACGTCCTCGCCCTGCAGCTCGATGCCCGCGCCCACGCCCGGCACGGCAAGGCCGTCTCCAACTTCGCCGCGCTGCTTCCCGCGCCGCAGTCGGACCTCGCGCAGCAAGCGCTCAAGGACCCCTACATATTCGACTTCCTCACCCTCACAGAGCCATTCCATGAACGCGAGCTCGAAACCGAACTCGTCCGCCACCTGGAGAAGTTCCTCCTTGAACTCGGCCAGGGGTTTGCCTTCGTCGGTCGACAGTACCGCCTCGACGTCGGCGACGAGGACTTCTACTGCAACGTCGTCAACGACCGGCTCAAGCACGCGACCGACGCCCCGACCATCGGTTTGATCCTCTGCCAGACGCGCGACCGGCTACTGGCCGAGTACAGCTTCGCCGGCATCGACAAGCCGATCGGCATCTCGACGTACGAGCTGACGCGGGCGCTGCCAGCGCAGGCGCAATCGGCCCTGCCGACGGTGGAGGAGATCGAGGCGGAGCTGTCCGGTGATTTGAAGCCGACGTCGAGAACCCGCAGGAGGAAATCGTGAGTCGCGTGAAGACTGCAAAGCTCGACGCCACCACCGCCACCAACTTGAAGGAGCTGGGGTATGGGGAGGGCAAACCATGACACTCGATATTGCACCGCTTGCCAATGCTATCGCTCGGATGGAGGAAGGGCTGAATACTTACCAGCGCGACACGGCACAAAGCTTGATTCGCGATGGACTGATTCAACGTTTTGAATTTACCTATGAAATTGCCCATAAGATGCTCAAACGCTATCTTGAATTGGGATCACCGAATCCGGATCAGTACGACAATATCCCTTTTGCTGACTTAATCCGTTCCGGGAACGAACAAGGGTTATTACTGGGAGACTGGCCGAAGTGGAAGGGATATCGCGACATGCGCTCAAAAACCAGCCACACCTATGACGAAGAAATGGCCCTTGAAGTGGTTGCCGGCATTCCATCCTTTCTGGAAGAAGTCTGTTACTTGCGAGACCGGCTGAGTCAACGATTGGCCTGATGAAAAACCCGCTCATTGATATTCGGCCTGATCATTGGGCCATTGTCGCCGACATTCTTCGACGGCGTGTGTCTGATTGCGAAGTATGGGCCTTCGGTTCGCGCGCCAAATGGAACGCCAAGGAGTATTCTGATCTTGATTTAGCGGTCATGAGCGATCAGCCAATCGGCCTGTCCGTCAGCGCCGCGCTGGCCGACGATTTCTCGGAATCCGATCTGCCGTTCAAGGTAGACGTTGTGGATTGGGCGACAACCAGCGAGTCGTTTCGCAAGATCATCGAGCGCGACAAGGTGGTGGTGCAGAAGGCGAGGACTATCCTCGGCACGCTGGACGACAAGATCGAGCTGAACCGGCGGATGAACGAGACGCTGGAGGCGATGGCACGGGCGCTGTTCAAGTCGTGGTTCGTGGACTTCGACCCCGTCCGCGCCAAGGCCGAAGGCCGGCGGCCGAGTGGCATGGACGCCGAGACTGCGAAGCTTTTTCCGAGCAAGTTCGAGAAGTCGGACGTGGGCGAGGTTCCGAAAGGATGGACCGCCCTTCCCCTGTATGACATCGCCACGTATATCAACCGCGCGGCCTACACAGCCTTCCAGCCCAACGACGCGCGACGAGGCCTGCCCATCATCAAGATCGCCGAACTCAAGGCAGGTGTGACACCACAGACCAAGTTCTCCGACGTATCGATGCCCGAGAAGTACCGCATCGCCCGGGGTGACATTCTGTTTTCGTGGTCAGGGAACCCGGACACCTGCATCGATACCTTCGTGTGGGCCCACGGTCCAGGGTGGCTCAACCAGCACATCTTCCTGGTCGTTCCACACCGCGAACATGAACGCGCATTTGTCCTCGCGACGCTGAAGTATCTCAAGCCGGTTTTCGCAGAGATCGCCCGAAATAAGCAGTCCACCGGACTCGGTCATGTGACCGCCGAAGACATGAAGCGCCTGCTCGTAACGAAACCACCTGATCGCCTCGTGCGGGTCTGGAGTGCGATAGCGTCTCCGCTGCTAGGCCGCGCGTTTCAGAACGAGATCGAGATCCACTCGCTATCGACCGTGCGTGACACCATCCTGCCGAAGCTCTTGGCGGGAGAAATCGAGTTGGTTGCGGCCGAGCATTTTACGGAGATTTCGGCATGAACTCGACGGCAGTCACGACGCTGGACCTTCGGGTGATCGAGTCGGTACTCGAAATGGGCGGCGGCTACGTGCTCGACTTCTCGGACCACACCTTCGCGAGCTTCTTCCAGGAGCATCTGGTCGACATCGAGGACGCGCGCTTCGTCGTCGAGGGCTCCTCCAAGGCGAAGCGCCTTCGCTACTTTCTGAGGGCCACGCCGTCGCCGCTCACGGGCCGAGTCCTCGCCGACCTGCTGCAACATCGGCTTGTCTCGAAACCGGAGGGCTTGATTCCGAACGACCTTGAAAAGTACCGCCAAATCATCCTGCGTCTGGGTGGCGAGCTGCCGCTAGAAGCGAACACTACGTCCGCCCAAAGCGACGGCAGCACCGAAGCGGACCTGCCGCGGCACGTGTTTCGACCGGATCTCTTCACGAAGCTGCCTGTGGATTCTTCGATGAGGCAGGCGCTCGTTGACCGGCTGGAGGAAGCTCAGCGCTGCATCGAGGTCAAGGCGAACCTCGCGCGGCGGGTGCTGGGCTTCCGCTGCCTGAATACACGTACAAGGATCCTTACGTGGTCCTGACGCTTTATCGGGAAGCGAAGGCTGCGATTCCTGAAGCTCGCGGCAACATCCTGGCGCAGCTCAGCGAGGCAGAGCGCGCAGGCTGGGAGTGGCTAGTCACCCGGGACTCCGTCACGGCAGCGGAATACCAAGCGACGATGGAGGTGCCGATGCGCACTGCTCGCTATCACCTCATGCGGCTGACGGAGCTTGGTTTGCTTCGGGTAGTGGGTGCCGCCCGGTCCACGCGCTACGAAGTCGTGCGGTCATGATTCGTCGCGGTGCTTGACGACGGGATCCGGCAACGAATCCGGCAAGTGTTGCCAGATTCTCATGGAGACCACGATGTCGTGATGGAATCCGGCAACGAATCCGGCAAGTGTTGCCAGATCCACGGCGCAGGACGGGATCTGGCATTCCGCCAAATATCTCGCCATTTTGCGAGGTGCAGCGGGTCCCAGCGTCATGCAAATCACGCCAACTGTGTTCCCCAAACCGGGACCGCTTACCGACGGGGTCACAAAGTTTCGGCGCGGGCGGCAAGCAGGCCGAGTGGGTCGTCCTGGCGGACGCCGTCGGGGATGCCGCCGGTGACTTCGTCGCGCGGCAGGCGGCCCTTGGACCACAGGGTCCGGTCGACGACGATGCGCAGGAGGTGAAGCAGGCGCGCCTCGATGTCGGGGCCGACGGCACCTTCAAGGACGCCCAGGATCCGGGCGATGGCTTCGAGGGTGCAGAGGTGTTCGGGGCGTACACTTTTTCGCAGGCGGTACATTGAAGGTGGGCCGGGGGGCAGGGCGATGCGTGGGAATTGGCCCAGGCTGATGATGCGTTTGTGGATGCGCATGGCCTGATGCCAGGTGCCGTCGGGAACGACCAGGGTCACGGGGTCGGGGCTGGCCTGAAAATCGGCGGGCGGGCGGGCGTTCGCGCCCGGGAACAGCAGCACGGGATTGGCGGCCGGTGAAAGCCAGGTGGGCAAGTCGCCGCCCTCCGAGTACCAGGCGCGCGTCACCACTTCGCACGTCGGCAGGCAGCGCTCGACGATGCGGCCGGTGTTGGTGGGCTTGTTCACCTCGTACGGGTGGGTGACGAGCACGATCCGGGTGCGCGTGGCGATGGTTTGCATCAGCGCGCAGACGCACAGGCTGCGATGGAGTCGACAGTCGGGGCAGCGCAGATGCGGCTTGTAGTGCGGCACCGTCGGCGTCGCGGACGCGTTCATCTCAGAGCCCGGGCACGGTGATGCCCTTGCTTCCGCCCAGACCCATCGCACCGATGCCCTTGCTGAACGTGCCGGCCGCCGTGAGCGTGTCGGTCGGCAACGTGAACTCGATGGAAAGATCCTTGCCGGAGCGTACGCCCAGGGTGATGGGCAGCTTCAGGTTTCCGAGCAGCGGCGAGTGCAGCAGCATCTGCGCCAGCATCGCCTGATCGCGGGGCAGGTTGGCGAGACCAAGGAAGGCGCGGGCCAGACCCATGAGCTCGAGGTACATGAAACCGCCGTAGCCAGACGTCGCCGCGACCACCGGCGCGAGTTCCGTCGGGAGGCGGGCCTGTGCCTGGCTCGTCTGTGCCGCGAGGCGATCGGCGGCACCGGGCTCCATCGCGACACGCAAGCTGCCGACTTTGACGGTGGCAACGTACGTGACGACGTTCGATCCCAGGATGCGCGTCAGCGCGACACCGGGGTTGTTGCGCGTGCCGTCGGTCACCGGGTAGGTGAGCTCGATTCGCAGGGCGTCGCCGGTGCGCGTGGCCCTGGTCGTGGGCGCGAACTTGCCGTAGGTGGCGCTCAGCGACGCGCCGAGGCTCTGCTGGAATTGCAGCCCGGCGTCGAGGACGTCGTTGTCGGTCACGCCAGGCCGCAACTGCATGGCGGTGTCGCAGATGAGCGCGCCACGCGGTGCGATGCAGCGCAGGGACATCTTTCCGGACAACTTTGATGCCAGCGTTTGCAAGCCCGAACCTGCGGCCTTTGCTTCCTTCGATCCGGCTTTCGCGAGCGCGGCAAACATCGCCTGGTGCAATTCCCAAAACGCATCGGCGGAGCCAAACGATCCGGCGAGGATGGCCGCTTCGGGACCGGCGATTGACGAGTCGAAGGCATACGGCGCGGGCGTTGCCAGTTGTTGCGCCAGCGGCGTACCTGGCCTGGGCGTCAGGCGAACGGATGCCTGCACGCCCGTGGCGGCGGTGATCGACAACCCAACGGAAGCCATGTCTGTGGCGGTAAAAACCTTGCTCAGCGCCGCGGCGAATCCGTCCACCGTGGCCCGCTCGGCGATGGACAGCTTGCCGCCGCCTGCATCGCTGATCATCTCGGGCGCGTGTTGCAGCAGGTCGGCAACGTCACGGGCACCGCGCCAGCGAGCAATGGCGACCGGGTCGGCGAAAATCGTAGCGTCATCGCCGGTCGCGGTTTCCTGCGCCGCCAGCGCCAGCGCGCCGTAGGCTGGAATGTCCGCTGCGGCGTGGGCCAACAGCAGCGTGGCACCGACGCGCATCACCCAAAGGTTCGTGCCGTCCGTGCCGCGGACTCGCGTCATTCCATCCGGAGTGGGCGCGCCAGGTTGGTGGGCAGCCACGAGCGCATCGGCGGTGGCATTTGAATGGGCAGTCAGAGCGACGACGGGCCGGGGGCTCTCTTTGGGCGCGCTCGCGACCATGACGTAGGCGATGGGGCGCGCGATGTTCAGGTGCTGCAAGTCGTCGATGCCAAGGCCAAAGCTGCCGAGAACCTTGGCGAGAAGTTTGTCGCCGCGCATCGGTATTCCCGTGCGCGCGGCGAGCGCATCCAACGCACCCATCGTCCGTTGCAGCGAAGGCACCACGACCGAGATCACCAGACCCTTGCGGGCCTCATCGATAGAGTGCAGGCCCGGCGGGGTGGTCTTCACCGACCCGGTGGTTGTACACGCGGCAAACGCGGTCGAGGCCAGGCACAACCACAGGGTGACGGAACGATGGTTTCTCATTCGGGCATTATGGAGACGCACGGCCCGGGAACCAAATTCGCGCGCGGCGGGTCCGGCAATATCTGCTAAAAGGGGGCCGCCATGAAGACAGTCACCGAATTTCCGGGCACATTGTTGCGCCAGGCGGCCGAGATCGCCGCGCAGGTGCAGTCCTCACTTCCGCCACCGCAGGCCGAGGCACCCTCAGCCACGACGGCCGACGAGGCTGCGGCGAGCGGCGAGGCGCCTGCAGCCCAACCGGCGGTGGATTCTGCATCGAGTGGTGCCGAGATGGCGGATGCCGCGCCCCCTGAACCTGCGGCCGAGGGAGAAGCGGCGTCCGCGCCGGAGGCGACGCCGGCGGAAATCGTTGCGCCACCGCCACGGGACTTCGGCACCGGGCCGCACGCGGAGGCCGTGGGTGCTGCCCTGAAGCTCAGCGGTGAGCGCTTGACCCGGCTCATGGAGGCCCTGGACGTGGTCGGACGTCGAGTGGACCAAGTTCGTCTGGTGCGCGTCATGACCGGCGAGAAATCCGCCGAAGGACTGGCCAAGCGGGGAGACTTTTTCTTTGCGGTTGACCTGCTGCCGCGCTCCGCGCCGGCAGGCCGGGACAACGATTCGCGTGGCCGCGGTGGTCCGGGCGGTGGCCGGGGCGGTCCGGGTGGCCGAGATCGCAAGGGCGGTGGCTTTGGCGGCGGCGGTGGCGGCGGTGGTGGCAAGGGTGCTCCTGGTGGTGCCGGTGGCGGTGGCCCGCGCAAGGACGGACGTTACGAACATGCCGGCCCCGGCTCGCGCGGCGCTGATCGTGGCGATCGCGGCGGACCGACGGGAGGCGAAGGCTGGACCGTGACGCGGGCTCCAGATGATCGTCGACCGCGTGGCGATGGACGACCAGGTGCTCGTCCCGCTGGCGGCGGACCAGGCGGCGACAGGCCGCGCGGTCCCCGTCCCGGCGATGGTCCGCGTCGCGACGGTCCCCCGCGAATGGACGGCCCCCGGCGAGACGGTCCTCCGGGTGCGGCGGCGGGCCGTGGCAGGCCGGCCGGCGGCGGCGGTGGTGGCGGTGGTGGTCCTCGCGGCGACAATCGGCGCCCCGGGCCGGACCCCAGCGCGCAGCGTCCGCGCGGCGACGTGCCCCCGATTCGCCGTCGCGGCGGCTGGGACGAGCCGCCGGTGGTCGAAGCCGCGGCACCTGCGGCACCAAACAAGGCACCAGAGACTAAAGGCGACGACGGTTCAGGCGGATCCGGCCGTAATCCGGGCGCGCCAACGTCTTGATGCCCGGCGCATGGATCGCCTGGGACGGTCGACTTCTCCGGTAAGCACCCGGGTCGGCATGCCCGGTTGCATTTGCGGAGAATCGAGGCTGAGGTCATGGCCGAGTCCGAGGTCCGATCCTCCAGATGGGCGAAGGTTGCCAAATGCTCACAGGACACGGCCGCGCGCGACATCGTTTCCCTTATCGATCAGGGCGTGCTGATCAAGGATGCCGCCCTGGGCCGGAGCACCAGCTATTCGCTGAAATGATCGCGATGCGGGTCATCGGGTAGCCCGAATGGTGCTAGATGTTCTCGCGCGCGATGCGGTTCGACCCGACGGAGCTCCAGGCCATGGTGCAAGGCACCGCGAGGCAATTCGCCCGCCGCTTGCCGCACCGGCTGTGTTCGAGCAAGAGCGGGACCCGGCGGCGTCAGATGGTGCGGGAGGCGGCGTGAGCGCGGGCCGCCGGAAGCTGCGCATCCTGGTGGCCAAGCCCGGGCTCGATGGCCACGATCGCGGCGCCAAGATCGTCGCGCGTGCTCTGGCGGATGCCGGCTACGAAGTCATCTACACCGGCTTGCATCAGACGCCCGAGATGATCGCGGCGACGGCGGTCGCCGAATCCGTGGATGCGGTGGGCTTGTCGATCATGTCGGGCGCACACATGACACTGTTTCCGGCCGTCATGCAGGCGCTCAAGGATCGGGGTGCCGGCGACGTGATGGTGTTCGGTGGCGGCATCGTGCCACGCGAAGATGCAGCCGCGCTTGGTGCACGGGGCGTGGGACGGATATTCGCGCCCGGGACGCCGACGCCGATGATTGTCGACTGGATTGAGCAGGAGGTCCGCCACCGGGTGGCAGGCGTCGCGAAGGAGCCCCGGAAAGGCGGGGCGAAGGCGGCATCGAAACGCTCGCGGAAAGGTTCGACATGATCTCACAGGGTGTTCTGGTCGCCGCGATGGCCTGGGCGGCGGTGCCCACCGAAGAGCAGACCGCTGCGCAGGCGAAGGACGCAAAGATTCTTGCCGACAAGAGCGCGCTGCCCCGCGACTGTCGACGTGCGTGCTTGCAAGCGCGCAGCGCTGGACGGTGGAGATTGGATTCAGCGCCATGAGCGCCCTCCGCCCGTCTCGCCGACGAGCGAGTTGGTCTGAAGCGTCTTCTTTGACCAGTGCTCCTCAATGGCCTGCGTGAATTCGGGCCGCACAAGCTTTGCCCGCAGAGCGAGACGGTCTCCCTCGTCTCTGCGCACGTAAAGGCCTTCGGCCGGTCCATCGGCGAGCTGGGACTGTCCGAGGAGCGAGCGGAGCCCAGGCACGTCGAACGTGCCCGTACCGAGGCGAGGAACGAGCCTGATCCCAAGCTTTGCGACGAGCGCATCGCGGCGAGCTGCGCTCCAGAACTCGCCACGCGCCCGGTCGTAGACGTCGAACGCGAGGAGCCAGTCGGTGAGGCGGCTGTAACGGACGCCGTGGACCGCGTAGCACCACTCGCCGAAGAGAATGAGGTCGGGGAAGAGCGCCTCGGCGAGCTGATGCTCGCGTGGCTGGAGCCAGCGGAACAGCGGCTTGAACTGCGCGTGGCTGTGCCCGGGCGACAGGAAGGTGCCACGGTTCTGGACCCGGAGCGTTGCGTGCTCGTCGACCGAGAAGCCGACGTTGGCCCCATCGACCTTCTCTTCGACCAGGACCTCCTGCGCCAGGAGCTCGTCCACGTCATGGGGGGCGAGGACCTTGTCGTCGCGTGGCTGGCCTTTGCCGAACCAGGCAAGGTGGGGCGTGTGTGGGAAGCGGAAGAAGTCCGTCATGGCCTCATCTTCTCCGCGTACTGCTTGGCGATATCGTCCTCGCACAAGGTTTTGCGCGCCGCCCGTGATACTTTCCCCGCCATGAATCCGAAGCTCGGCCCCGTTGTCGCAATCGGTGTATCACTTTGCCTCGTCGCTTGCACCGGCAAGTACATCCGCCCCACCACCCAGGACAAGATCGATCGCACGCCCGAGCGGATCGAACGCGGCAGCTACCTGGTCAACAGCGTCACCCAGTGCGGCGTTTGCCACACACCGCGGGTGGGCGGCACGTGGCTTGGCGGCGAGCGCACGGACGCATTTCTCGCCGGCGGCACCACGTTCGACGACCGCGGCCGGGCCATGAAAATCACCGTGCCCAACATCACCCCGGATGTCGAGACCGGCATCGGCGCGTGGACCGACGACGAGATCATGCGCGCTGTCCGCGACGGTGTCCTCAAGGGTGGTGAACTGATGTGGCCGCCCATGCCGTTCGGGTCATGGGACGTGATCTCAGACGACGACGCGCGCGCCATCGTCGCGTACCTGCGCACCGTGTCGCCGGTGAAAAATCAGGTCAAGCGCGAGTACACCATCCCCTTCATGGCCAAGATCGCGCGCTCGTTCGGGGCCATGCACCACGAGCCGGCCAAGAACGTCAAACCGCCCGCCACCGGTGACAAGAAGGCGCTGGGCGCGTACCTGATCAAGGTCGGCATCTGCTACGACTGCCACAGCCTAGGCAGCACCGGTCCCAGCGACAAGATGCTGCTGGCCGGATCCGAGGATCCGCTGAGCGAGCCCGAATACGGCAAGGTCTGGGCACGCAACCTGACGCCCGACATGGACACCGGCCTGGGCAAATTCAGCGCCGAGCAGATCAAGGACGCGCTCAAGAGCGGCAAGCGCCTCGACGGCAAGCCGATGGCGCCCCCCATGTCGTTGCTCATCCCGCACATCTCGACCTGGCAGGACGAGGACCTCGACGCCGTGGTCGCCTTCGTCAAGTCGGTGCCGGCCAAGAAGCACAAGGTGCCAGATCGGCAACTGACCCCCGAGGCGAAGAAGCTGATCGGCGAATGACCAGGAGCACGTGGATGATCATGCGTGGCCTGATAGTTGCGTTGTCCTTGGTCGCAAGCCCGGTTGTCGCGCTCGGCGGCGGCGCCGTCACCGGCACCGTGCGGGTCGAACGGACGCCGCCGAAGCCGGCAGCGGTGAAGATTGGCAAGGACGCCACGGTGTGCGGCAAGGACGCCGCGTACGAATCGTGGGTGGTTTCCCCCGAGCGCCAGGTTGCCAACGTGGTGATTGCCGTGAAAGGGGCCAAGGCGCTGCGGCCGCCGGCCCCGACGCCGGGCGCTTCCGTAGATCAGGTCGGCTGCCGCTACACGCCGCATGTGCAGGCGGTGACGCAGGGGACGCCTCTGTCGGTGCTCAACAACGATGCGGTCCTGCACAATGTGCACGCAACCAGAACCACCGGCGGGCCCGCTGCCATCACGGTGTTCAATGTCGCCATGCCGTTCAAGGGCCAGAAGCTGCCACAGACGTTGAAGAAGACCGGCGTGTTGAAGCTGCGCTGCGACGCCGGGCACACCTGGATGAGCGGCTTCGTTCATGTGTTCGATCACCCGTGGTTTGCGGTCAGCGACGCCAAGGGCGCCTTCACCATCAAGGACGTGCCGGCCGGCGATCACACCTTGACCCTGTGGCACGAGCCCGCCGACGACAAGAGCGCGCCCCTGCTCAAGGAGATCACCGTCCACGTCGAGGACGGCCAGATTGCCAGCGTTGACGCGGCGCTGGCGCCCTGACGCCGGCCCAGGCCGGCACGACTGCGGCAACCGGCGCGCTCGGCGGTCATCTGGAGATCACGGCTGTTATCGGCAAACTGCGTGTGAATCAGTTCACATGGGGGGACCGCCCGGCGCCGCGTGAATCCAGTGCAATCCCGCCGCTGCCTGGCGTCTCTGCGTCCCCCCAATCCCCCGCTCGTCGCCGCTGCCAAGCCGCGTCGCCGAGCCACCCTCTCCGACGGGATCGCGTCATGAGCGTGAACGGTGACCGCCGTGTGAACCTGCGCACGTTCGAAGGTTGAGATCGGCCCGTAAGCGAAACAAAGGCCAGTTTTGCCCAGGGCGGAGGGTGCGGAAGAATTGGGGCTGGGTGTAGGCACATCGCTCGGTCAGGCTGCGTCGTCGAAATCTGGTGGAAGTGGCAGCGGCTCGGCGCGGCGGATCGGGCTCCATATTTTCCGTTAGGATGCGTTCATGTCTCGTCGCGTGCTTTTCCTGCTGGTGTCGACCGTTGCCATGGTAACGCCCGCTTGCGGAAGTGGCGATGGTGCCGCGCAGAACGTCGACGGAGCGATAGGCTCGGGCGGCGCGGTCGCCAGCGGTGGCACGACCGGCACTGCAGGCACATTTGGAACCGGCGATGGGCCAGGAGCGGCTCTTGCAACGGGCGCCGCCGGTGCGCTGGCTGCGGGTGCGGGACTGTTTCCCTCGACCGCGCCCTGGTACCAGGACGTCACGCATGCGGCTTTGGACATCGAGTCGCCGCAAGTGATCGCGGGCCTTGAAGCCAACGGTGGCTGGGGCACCGGGTCGATGCGCATCGACTTTTCG
>CAYSKR010000078.1:0-11491 GCA_964431675.1 uncultured Myxococcales bacterium | reverse complement strand
AAGGGGCGGGCCATCTCGTTGATGTCCATCCCTTCCCACGAGAAGGTCGCGACACCCGCGGTCATGGAACGCAACCCGTGCGTGATCAATCCGTCGTGCGCGCGCCAACAACGGGCCATCATCATGCCGGCGGCAGCCGCGAAGTAGGGCGGTGGTGCCAGCGCCTGCACCGGTGCCACCCGATTCAGACCCGCCGCCCAGCACAACCACGTCAGCCCGGCCCAGCTCACGCGCGCCGCGCGCAAAAGTTCGGTCAGGTTCGCGCCCTCGGTGGCGAGGGACTCGTCCACGCAGACTTCGGTGTTCTCGGGGCCGTTGTCGCCCTCATCGACGATGGTTCCCGTGTACGCGCGCAGCGGGACGCCCGCCCCACCTGGAAGCAGGTGCCGCACGTCGGGTGGCAACCAGTCCGGGGGCGCACCCGCGGTGCCGTGGATTTCGGCCAGACGCTTTTCGATGGCGGCGCGCAGCTGCATCATGCGCGTGGCGTAGACCGCGAGCGCGCTGCGAACCGCGTCCAGCGTTTGACCAGGGGCATCGGGGATGTTTTCCGGCGCGCCGCCGGGCGATTCGCGGGCCGGCCAAAAATCCCACGGCCCAAACAGCAGGCGCACGTAGTCGCGGATGAACTGCGCCGACTCGTCCGACTCGGACGCCACGCGGTTCGCATCCTCAAGCGCACCTGCCGGATCGCCCAGCTCCACCCGCAGCAGCGCCCGCGTGAGCAACATCTCTGGCCGGTCTGGCCCAAACAGCAGGGCCGCCTCGATAAAATCGCGCGCCACCAGCGGGGCCCGCTGCGACAGCGCCATCACCCGCAGTGCCGCCGCTGGATCAGCGCCGCACAGCAAACCCGACAAAGCCGTGGCTTCGGGCGCGGCGTTGCCGTCGCCGTGCCCCTGCGCCAGGCGTGCGTCCCAGCTTGCCCGGCCCTCGTCGGTGAGCGGCACCACGTGATCGGCCAGCCATGCCCTGGGCAGCGCGGCCTCACCGCTGGCTGCCGCTGCCCTGGCCATGGCGCACAGGGCCTCGCGCACACGGCCTTCCGACGCGAGCGAATCCGCCAAATCCTTCCACGCCGCGGCGCCGCGCGCAGGGCCAACCAATACTTCCATGCCGTCGCGATCTTCCGGCCTGAACGCGACGCCGCGATCGACCACGCGAACCGTCTGCCCGGTGCCATCGAGAAATTCCCAGCGGCCGACCGGCTGACCCATCACGTGACGACCGCGCTCGGCACGAATCACAGGATCCGCGACCAGGCTCTGCTCAGGTTCAAACGCCCAGAACCAGGTGCCGTGTAGAGCTCCGTCGCCCGTGAACTGGGTCTCGTGTCGGATCTTGCCGTCGTGGTCAAAGAAGCGCGCTGCTGATTTCTTGCCCGCCTCGTAATCGAGCTCCTCGTCGAGGCCACCGTCCTCTCGCCACCAGCGCCACGTGCCAGCCATGGCGCCGGTCACGGCATCGCCCTGCCCCACCGTCCATCGGCGCGCGCTGGCGTCGAACTCGGCGGCCGGGGGCACGGACGCAGGCCGCTCGGGCAGCAGGGTGCCGTCGGAAAGGAGTTGGTGCCCATCGCGATCGAAAAACACCTCGCCCGCAAGTTGGCCCATCTCATACTGCGCGCGCATCTGCCACGCCCCGGGCGGCACGCAGCAGGCGCGCAGTTGCTCCGGCGTGGGCGCGTCCGATGCGTAGGCCACCGCGACGCCGTCGACCTCACCGTCCACGCGGCGTCCCTCGCGCGCGATCTGGCCGTTGGGATGCAGCACCGTGAACGGTCCCGACAGATGGCCGGCCTCGTAATGCAGGCGGGCGTAAAGCGATCCGTCCGGTCGCCAGCGAGAGCACTCGCCATGCCGCTCGCCGCCGTCGCGCACGGTGCAAAGATCCCACTGCTCGATTTCGGGCAGCCAGATCGCGCCTGGCGGAACGCTGGCTGGACGCGCGGGTGTTTTGGACATCTGCACCCCCAAGTTAAGCCGACTATACCGCCGTCCGTCACCGTGGCGAGGCGTGGTGCGGTTGACCGCTTGCCACGCTCACGCGGCGAACATTTCCGACAGGATCTCGAGCGACTTCCGCTGGGCCGCAGGGTTGAGCGATCCCAGCTTTTTCATCAGGCGGACACGATCCACCGTGCGAATTTGATCCAGGGCAACTTGACCCTCCTTGCCCTGAAATTTCACGCTCACGCGGGTCGGGTACGGACGTCCTTTCGTGGTCATGAGCGCCACGATGTGGGTTTGCAGGTGCCGGTTCATCTCGTCGGGTGAGATGACAACGCATGGGCGCGTCTTCCGCATCTCGTGACCCTGGGTCGGATCAAGGGTGATTAACCAGACGTCAAAACGGGATATCACCACCGCCATTCGGAACGATCCCACGCTGTTTCTTGCCGGGAGACTGCATCGATCAACCTGTCGTCCCCATGCTTCGCCATGTCCGCGAACGCCTTGTCCCAGCCATGTCGGACCGTGCTGACCGGACGCACCACCAGGGTTCCCCTGACGCCGAGAAGTTCCACGTCGCCTTCGAGATCGCATTCCTTGATGAGATGTTTGGGAATGCGGATCCCCATGGAATTGCCTATCTGGATGAGATGCGCCTGCATGACGTCCTCCGGTCAAGAAGTGATTACTTAGTTATTACATCCCGGAAGCAAACGTCAACCTCGAATGACTCCCCTGAATGTGTCACAGTGCGCAGGCGAACATGGAAACCGCCTTTTCTGGCATCCAGCCCTCGGGCGAGCTGCACCTCGGGAACTACCTGGGCGCGGTGCGCTCGTGGATCGCGTTGCAGGACCAGCACCGTTGTTTTTACTGCATCGTCGACTACCACGCGATCACGCAGCCGTACGATCCGTCCGCGATGAGTACCCGGGTGCGGCAGATGGCGATCGATCTGGTCGCATGCGGCGTGGATCCGGCCAAGGCGACCCTGTTCGTGCAATCCGCCGTTCCCGAGCACACTGAACTTGCCTGGGCGCTGGCGGCGGTGACTCCGTACGGCGAGCTTGGCCGCCAGACGCAGTTCAAGGACAAGTCCGCGCACCAGCCCGAAAACATCAACGCGGGTCTGTTCACCTACCCGGTTCTCCAGGCGGCGGACATTTTGCTGTACGGCGCGACGCGCGTGCCGGTGGGCGAGGATCAGCGCCAGCACCTGGAACTGGTGCGAGCGATCGTGCGGCGCTGGAACGCCCGCTTCGGCGCCACCTTCGCCGAGCCGCAGCCGTTGTTTTCCAGCACGCCGAAGATCCTGGGGCTCGACGGGCAGGCCAAGATGTCGAAGAGCATGGGCAACACTATCGGGCTGCGCGAACCGCAAGCCGCCGTCTGGGACAAGCTGCGCACCGCCGCGACGGATCCCGCGCGCCAGCGGCGCACCGATCCTGGCGATCCCGACAAGTGCAACGTCTTCACGCTGCACAAATTCTTTTCCGACGCCGCACGCCAGGGCGACGTGCGCACGGGATGCACGACCGCGGGCATCGGCTGCATCGACTGCAAGAAGTCGCTGCTGGTCGGCCTCGACGCGGATCTTGAACGCATCCGCGTGCGTCGCGCAGAACTCGAAGCCCGGCCCGAGACGATTGACGAGATCCTGGCCAACGGCGCGAAACAGGCGCGCACCGTCGCGCAGGCCACAATGAAGCGCGTCCGCGACAAGCTTGGCCTTGCCACCGTCGGCGCTCCCGACGCGGTGACCTGAGCGATGTCCACCAGACGTAGCTCCACGCGCGTTCTACGCCGGATCGCCCTCTGCTGGTGCCTCGTGGCCTCTGCATGCTCGGACGCAAAGACCGCGTCCTCGCCCGAGGGGACGGTCAAAGAGGTCATCGCCGCCACCCGGGTCGCCGATCGCGTCGGCGTGTACCAGCGCCTTGGCCCCGCGACGCGCGCGCGGATCGAAGCGCTCGGTGCCTCGGCGCGCAAGATGACCGGCCGCGTGGCCATGTTGCCGGAGGATTTCCTGTCGGTGGGTTGGGCCCCACCGGCCTGGGAAGCGGCTGGCATGCGCACGCTGCACCGCGACGAAAAAACCGCCGAGGTGGAAGTTTACTCAGCCGCAGGTGATCGGCATTCGGTCACGATGGTGCTGGAAGACAAGAGCTGGAAGATCGAGTTGCCGGGCAGGTAGCCCGAACGCGGATCTACTCCGTCGGGTTCTTGCTGGCCATCATGGCTGCTTGCGCCTGACTGCCCTGCGGCGCTTGCGGGCTCTCGCGCACCTGCGTCAGCTCAAGAATCTCGATGTCGTTCTCGTCGATATGCATCTCGAAATCGGCGAGGTCATCGAAGTTGGACAGCTCGATGTGCGGATCCGTGTCGCTGTGGCCAACCCGCGGCGCGGCGCGACGCTCGCCCACCCGCCGTTCGCGCGGGTAAAGACGGCGATCCAGGTTGTCTTCACGCTGATCGCTGATGCGGCGCTCGCGCTGCAGCGCCGAACGCAGGCCCTCCAGCGTGCCGGGAACCCCGGGCAGTTTCACCGTGCGCGTGGCGCAGATGTGGCAAAGCACGACCGAATGGCTGTGAAATTCCGTCAGACGCAGGTTGTCGCGGCGCGGATCGCTGCACACCGCGCACACCGCGCCCTTGCCCACCGGGCGTGCCTCCGACCAGCGCAGGTAGCACGACCAGCAGCGGCCGCGACGCAACTCGGTCACTTGCGCCGAACACACGATGCAAGGAACCGTCGGGCGGTCAACCTCGATGCTCATCCCCACCACGTTACGTGGTCGGGGCGCGCCGAGGCAACTTTTCCATCGGTCGCAGCAAGGCGAGGAGCCCGTGACGGGCTCGATCAGTGCTTCGACAGCAGCTTTGACCGCGAGACGGCGGCGTCGGGATTGCGCCACACGCCGTTCGCCTTGATCAATTCGTCGGCGGCGGCCGGGCCCCACGATCCCGATGCGTAGTTGGGCAGACCAGGATCTGGATTCGCCGCCCAGTGCTGCAGCGCCGGCATCACGATGCGCCACGCCGCCTCGATCTCGTGCCGGTCCTTGAACTGCGACTGATCGCCGTGCAGCGCGTCCAGCAGCAGCGTGCCGTAGGCCTCCGATGGCGCGGCCTTGAACTGCTCGCGGTAGTCGAAATCGAGCACCGCCGACTGCAACTTCATCTCGTGTCCCGGCACCTTGCCCTCGAAGCGCAGGCTGATGCCTTCATCCGGTTGCACGTTGATCGTCAGCAGATTCGGCCGCGGCGTCGCCATCGTCCCGATCACGTCGCGAAACAGGTGCGGCGTCGGCTTGAACTGGATCACGAACTGCGTCAACTTGCGGCGCAAACGCTTGCCCGTGCGCAGGTAAAATGGCACGCCCGTCCAGCGCCAGTTGTCGATGTGCAGCTTGACCGCCGCGAAGGTGTCGGTCTGACTCGTGGGTGGCACGCCCGGCTCCTGCCGATAACCGACCAGCGCCTTGCCGCCGTCCTGGCCCGGACCGTACTGCCCGCGCACCGCGCACGTGGGCACGTCGGACGGCGTCATGATGCGCACGGCCTCGAGCACCTGGCGCTGCTCGCTGCGCAGATCCGCCGCGCGGAACGAGCTCGGCGGCTCCATCGCCACGACCGCCATGAGTTGCAGCAGGTGGCTCTGAATCATGTCACGCAGCACGCCCGCCTTGTCGAGGTACGGCGCGCGCCCCTCGACGCCCACCGTCTCGGCCGCCGTGATCTGGATGTGATCGATGACTTGGCGGTTCCACAGCGGGTCGAGGATCAGGTTGGCGAAGCGGAAGACCAGCAACTGCTGGACGATCTCCTTGCCCAGGTAGTGGTCAATGCGAAACACGTCCTCGTCGTCGAACACGCGACCGATCACGCGGTTCAGGTTCGCCGCCGTGTCCAGGTCAAAACCAAACGGCTTCTCGACCACCACGCGCTGCCAGGGTGCCTCGCCCTCCGTGGACGTCCAGCGTCGCGCCACCTTGGCCACCCCGCACGCGCCCAGATTCTCGATGATGGGGACATACAGTTCGGGCGCGACCGACAAATAGAACAGACGGTTGTCGCCCGCACCGTGATCACCGGCCAGCCGATCGAGCGCCGCCTTGAGCTCGCCCCACGCCGCGGGATTGGCGGCGTCGGTCGCCACGTAGTGCAGGCGCTTCGCGTAGGCGCTCCACCTGTTTTCATCGAAACCAACCTTGTCGCGGCACCAGCCCTTCATGCGCTCGCGAAACGCTTCGTCCGTGATAGGCGAACGGCTGACGCCGACGATGCCGACGTGCGGCGGCAATTCACCCGCCGCGTCGAGTTCGAACAGCGCGGGCACCAGTTTGCGCTGCGTCAGATCGCCTGACGCACCAAAGATGACCAGCAGGCACTTGACGTCGCGTGGATGGGCCGACATGCGCCCATCATGCCTGAAAATGTGCGCCGCCGACGTGTTGACTTGCGATGTGACTCACGCTAAATACCCCAGCCGCCGGACACGGGGATGCTCGCACCGGTGACGTAGCGGGCCTCGTCAGACAGCAGGTACAGGGCTGCTGCCACGGCGTCTTGGGGAAGGCCGACATAGCCAGCCGGGATATTTTTCTCCAACAGCTTGAGTTCTTCGCCGTCCATCGATCCGGAGTCGATGAAGCCCGGTGCGATGGCATTGGCCGTGACGCCGTGCTTGGCCAGCGCTTTCGACAGGCTGCGCACAAGGCCAAGCACGCCGACCTTGGCAAGGTAGTGTCCGGTCAGCATCGGTTGCGCGACGATCTTGTCGGCGTTCGCCATCGAGAACGCAATGATCCGACCGCTCTTGCGTTCGATCATGCCGGGCGCGATCAACTTGGCCAGATAAAACAGGCTGTCCAGGTTGGCCGCGAACATGTCGCGCCACCCTGCCGGAGATTCCTCCAGGACATCGACGCGGTGGTAGGGCCCGGCACAGTGAATGAGCGCGTCGACGCGCCCCTTCCAGTCGTGGACCTCCTGCACCAGTTGCTCGCACGCAGCAAATGTCGATACGTCCGCCTGGACGACCCGGGCGGTTCCGCCGCGCTTTTCGATCTGCACCCGCGTGTCTTCCGATGCTTCCTTGCTGCCCCTGTAGCAAAGCATCACGGCCCACCCGCGCTCGCCGAGCGCCAAGCCAATGGCGCGGCCGATGCCCTTGCCGCCGCCGGGAATGAGCGCCACTTTTTCGGTCGCCATGACTACCTCCGTCCGGTTTGCATGGACCGGAATCTACCAAAACGCGGCGCATCGTCTGGTAGAAGTGCGCCGATGAAGAAGATGATCGTGCTCGGGCCTTTTTTCCTTTGCCTGAGTTTGAGCTTGAGCGCGCCTTCGTCGTTTGGCAAGGCACCTGCGGCGGCGGCGCGCGGCAAGAAGCCCAGGCTGGTGGTCCTTCTCACCGTCGACCAGTTTCGCGCCGACTACATCGACTGGTACGGTGCCAGCTGGAAGCATGGCCTGCGCCGCTTGCTTGATCATGGCGCCCATTTCCGCAACGCCCGTTACCCTTACCTCGGCACCGTGACCTGCGCGGGTCACACCACGTTAGGCACCGGTGCCTATCCGCACACGCACGGCATGGTGCTCAACGACTGGTGGGACAGGCAAAGCCAGAGCTCCCGTTCCTGCACCGACGATCCCGCGGTCCACCTTGTCGGTCTGGCAACCGACGTTCAGGAAACCGGAAGGATGGGCGACAGTGCCACCAACATCCTGATTCCGTCCCTGGGTGACGAAATGAAGGCGCAACTGAAGACCACCTCACGCGTGGTGGTCTTTTCGCTCAAGGCCCGCTCGGCCATCGGCCTTGCTGGCCACAAGGCCGACGTGGTGGGCTGGTTCGACCAAGGCAGGCTCGTTACCTCCTCGGCGTTTCCCACGACATTCGACGCGTCGTTGAAAAAATACTTGGCGGCAAACCCCGTCGATCGCGATCTCGACCAGAAGTGGACCAAGCTCCTCGACGAGAAAGACTACCGGTACACCGACGACGCCCTCGAAGAGCCGCCCACCGCGCGCGTGTTCCCCTATTCGCTGAAACCATCGAAGCACATCGCCGCAACGACGGCGAAACCACCGGCAGCGACGCGATGGGCGCAGCCGATACCCTCCTCGTCGGCGTACGCCCGGTGGGAGCGCAGCCCGTGGTCCGACGCCTACCTGGCGCACCTCGCCAGCGCCGCAGTGTCAGGGATGGGCCTTGGCAAGGGTCCCGGCGTCGATTTCCTGGCGGTCAGTTTTTCCGCGCTCGACATCATGGGGCACGGATGGGGGCCGCGCAGCCACGAGATCCAGGACATTCTCGCTCGCCTTGACGTCGCCTTCGGCGACTTTCTCGCCGACCTGGATCAAAAAGTCGGCGCGGACAATTACGTCCTGGCCTTTTCGTCTGACCACGGGGTGATGGAGCTACCCGAACAGCTCAAGGCCGAGGGCAAGGACGCCGGCCGCGTCTCGGCAAATCAGCTTGCCACCAAGGTGCAAGAGGCACTGCGAACAACTCTTGGCCTCCACGATCAAGTCATGGCCATCCGGTTCACCGACGTGTACCTGGCCCCCGAATCGCACGAGCAGCTCAAGACCAACCTCAAAGCGCGCCAGGCCGCGGTCGCCGCCGCAGCATCCGTCGTCGGCGTCGAACGGGCCTTTTACACGGAAGAGTTGCTGGATCCGGCCCTTGCGAAGGATCCAGTGCAGCGCGCGGCGGCGCTCAGTCACCTACCCGCGCGCAGCGGCGACATCGTCATCATTCCCAGGCGCTACTGGGTGGCTGGTCCCGCTCCGACGGGAACAACGCACGGCACCCTGCAAGACTACGATCAGCACGTTCCCGTCATCTTCACGGGCGCGGGCATCAAGGCCGGCCACCATGATCGCGCCATCAGCCCCGCCGACATCGCACCCACGCTCGGCCGATTCATCGGCGTCAAGCTGCCCAGGGCCGAAGGTCACGCCCTGGCGGAAATCGCGCCCCGTTAGGCCTTAGGGGTCATGGCAAAATAAAGCGGACGACTTGCTGTACCGCGAATGGATTGATCGTGTAGTTCCAGCGTGGATTGATGCGATTACGCTGGATATTGAGACGCTTCATTTCCTCGTATTGAGCGTTCCCAGTACCCCGAAGCATCATCTGTCATTTCGAGCGCAGCGAGAAATCTAATGCCATTCTTTGCTCAGGTCTTCCCATTCAGGGTTCATGCCATGGACCAGTGTGTTCCTTTTCTCTCTACGCCATTTTTTTATTTCCTTCTCTCTCGAAATCGCGCTTGTAACGTCGTTGGTTTCCTCAAAATAAACCGGCTTGCTCACGTTGTACTTCTCCGTGAAACCCTGAACCGTCTTGTTTTTGTGCTCATATATACGCCGTTCAATGTTGTTGGTCACGCCTACATACATCACTTTGTTATTCCAGTTGGTTAGCAGATAGACAAAGTATCGTTGCTCTTTAGGCACAAGATTTCTCCCTTCGGTCGAAATGACAGCACCAGTTGCTTTTCTGACCATTCTTTAACCCTGATTTTGTAGTTGTTTAAACCAGGTCTCGGCGCGGGCAATGTGTTTCAGTTCCATTTGAAGCGCGAAGCAACTTTTGGGTAGCAAAAACTTCCCGAAAAGTTAAGCGTTTCCACGCGGTTTCCGCTGCTTGCTGACCGGCGAGACCGCCTTCTTGGTGAAGGACTGCCGCCCCCGCGCCCCCTTGACCCTGGCCTCGGCCCTGGACGTCCCTCTCGTCCCTGCGGAAATGGCGTTTCTGACCTTTGCGGACGCCTTGTGGGCGAACAACGTGCAGTTGACCCACACATCCGACGCAGCGAACTGTGGTGCGGGGTTCTTCGCCGCTTTCATCAACTCCCGCATCGTCGCGAGACCCTGGCCCTCACCCTGGGCAAGGCCAATGCGCATGAACACCCATGCAAGCGCTTGATTTCGCCACTGCGGGCCCGATGCGCCCTTGCGCAGCTGTTCCAGGGTCACGCCGATGGGCAATCCGCCGGGAGAGTGAAACTCCAGGCGGTCTGCAAATGCCGTCACCCGGGTCGGGTCCGGAAGGCTGTAATCGCGGTGCGCCAATGCATTGCCCAACGCTTCCTTCAGGGCTCGCTCTGGATACCGATCGACATTGGGTTTGCGCGCGCTGGTCTTGTCCATCAGCAGCGTCGCTTCCCCGGCAACGAGTCGAGACAACTCCACGGCCTGCTCGAAGAGCGAGCCCGTCAGCTCCCGGCGTTCCGCATAGTCCGTGGCGCGGGTGATGCCGGGATAACGCGAGAAATACGCGAATGCACCCGGCACGAATCGCTGCGGTGAGCGGCCAAACAGCAAGATCGCGAAATTGCGTGGGCGCAGCACGCCCGTCAGTGGCTCCCTCGCACAAAGAGGGGGGACCAACGCATGCACCTGCTCGGTGTCCGAAAGGAGCGACTCTGCAGAAGTCCTCCCCAACTCCATGCGCACCAGCGCCTCGCGCAACACCAAAAAATTGATGTCATCGACGGTCGCACCGTTGCATGGTCGCCGGTCCCAGGGCTCCATCGCGCCCTTGCGCACCAACAGATCCTTGAGAAGCCCGTTTCGCGCCTCGATGGTCGAGCGACTCACCCGCACGAAATGCTTCGCCCCGTCCGAATCTCGACGAAACGTATGCGCGGCCCCCGTCGCCGGCTGCATGAATACCAGGATGCGGCGGTCAGGATAGTCCGACGCCAGCTCTTCGACCAATGGGGCCAGAGGTGGTGAAACACGATCTCGACAACGAGCCAGGACGGTGTTTTCCACCTCCTTCAAACGAGCCGCTGTCAATCCGGCCTTAACCAGCCGCGGAAAGCCATGTGCGTCTTTTGCCTCCTTGGCCCCGCACACGACATAGCCGCCGCCGAGGTTCTGCAGATCATTGGCAAACGCCGACACCGTTCCGACAACATCGTTGATGTCGGCGACGTTTTCCTTCCATTCCGTCTGCTCGCTTTCTCGGCGCGCGAGCTGGTCAAGATCAATCCGCAGCGTCACGACAGCACCGCCTTCTTGCTCGATCACACCTCGATCAGGATGCGCTCGGGATCTTCGATGCATTCTTTGATGCGCACCAGAAATTGCACCGCTTCGCGGCCGTCGATGATGCGGTGGTCGTAGGACAGCGCCGCGAACATCATCGGGCGCAAGGCAATCGCCTCGCCCACCGCCACGGGTCGCTTCTGGATGGCGTGCAACCCCAGGATCCCGCTTTGCGGCGGGTTCAGGATCGGCGTCGACAGCATCGACCCGTACACACCCCCGTTGGAAATAGTGAACGTGCCGCCCTCAAGATCCCGCGGCACCAGCTTGTTTTCGCGCGCCTTCACCGCGACCTCGGCGATGGCTTTTTCCACCTCGGCCAGCGACATGCGATCCGCGTCGCGCACGATCGGCACCACCAGGCCCTTGCCGCTGCCGACCGCGATGCCGATGTCGAAGTAGTCCTTGTAGATGATGTCGGTGCCGCGCACCTCGGCGTTGACCTCGAACCTGCCGCCGGTCAGTTGAAC
>CAYSKR010000077.1:0-4858 GCA_964431675.1 uncultured Myxococcales bacterium | reverse complement strand
GAGAAGCGTTTCAGCCAACTGGCCGAACCGAAGGCTCTGATTCACACTTGGCTGGCGTGGCAGGAAGAACCGGGCAAGCCTTTGGGAACGGCCATCACCGCCCGGTACCTTGACGCCGACGTTCCGCAGGTTGATGTGTTGGTTTCCTGGCTTAATCGACTGTTTTTCGCATGAGTCAAGCAAGCAAAAAGCTCATCGAGGTGGCGCTGCCGCTCGATGCGATCAACAAGGCCAGCGCGCGGGAGAAGTCGATCCGCCACGGGCACCCCTCCACGCTGCACCTCTGGTGGGCGCGGCGGCCGCTGGCGGCGGCGCGGGCGGTGATCTTCTCGCAGATGGTGGACGACCCGTCGGCGCACCCCGATATCTTCAAAACCGCAAAGGCGCAAGAGAAGGAGCGCCAGCGGCTGTTTCGCATCATCGAAGACCTCGTGCTGTGGGAGAACACCACCAACGAAAAGGTCTTGCAGGCAGCGCGCGACGAGATCTGGCAGAGCTGGCGCTACACCTGCGCGCAGCTCGCGTGGCGACGCATCACCACGGGCGGCAACCACCAGTACAAGCGGCTATTCCGACACGCTCTACGTAGCCTACGAGGTCGCGCTCGATGACAATTTGGCCGATCTGCGTGAGCAGCTCCTCGGTGGCACCTTCCGCCACGTCGAAGACCAGATCGTGCTGCAAGCATTCGCCAACTTGGCCGCGAAGAAACTCCCCACCCCGCGTCGAGATGCCGATGCCATGGGTGCGTGAAACCGTCGGCATGCTCTACTATTCGTCGATGAACCTCGTGGTCGGCTTCGATCCCCGCCGTGCCACCGGCGTCATTCATCTCACACCGACGCAGAGACGGCTTCCTGGTCGACCTCGTCGGCCAGGGCTTCGTACAGGCGGTAAAGGTGGTTACCCACGCTTTCGTAGGCATTGACCAGATCGGTGCTGGCGAGCTTGAGCGCCACCGTGCTGGTCGAGTCGGTGCCCCGCGCGTCGGCAACCAGGCCCTGCCGCGTCTCGGCCTCGATGGCGTTGAGGAGGATCTCTCTGCCGCGAGGCGCGTCAATGTCGGTGACTGCGCCCGACTGGATTTGCGCGGCGGCGGTGTCCAGTCCTTCAAGCAGGAGCGCGTGGATGGACTTGAGCGTGTGGGTTTCGTCTGGCCCAAGCTGCCACACGCTGCCGGTTGGCAGCGCCATGACGGCGCGCTCGGTCCGGCGTTCGGCATGCCGCAGCAGATCCTCCAGCGCGCGCTGCAACTGCAACGCGGCGAGCGTGGCCCGGCGCAGCGGCGGCATGGCAGTGTCGGCGGTGCCCCGGTACACGATGTCCGAAAACAGCTTTTCGAGGTCGACGCGCGCATCGGCCAGGATGTGTTCGCCCTTGCGGCCCTGCGCGCGGTGGCCAGCGAGCGCCAGCGCATGAACGCAGGCGAGGGCTTCGCGCTGGCGTCCCAGGATCGCAGGGAGGCGGCTCCGGATTGCCTCAGGGCCGACGTTGCTGCCCGGTCCGGCCCGGCGCGCGTCCGACCCCAGGGACATCTTTTCCGCCACCTGCAAGGCCACGGGCAACAGCGCGGCGAGCAAAACCGTTAGCGCGCCTTGCGACATCAAGACACCCGCCGCGATGTGTTGGCCGCCGTTTGGCAGCAGAACTTTTTTACCGTACGCGATCTCGGCCGCGCTCCTCGGGACCAGGCTTTCCGCAAGGCCGGCCCAGAGATCCACGCTGGCGGCCGCGAGCACGCTGCCCACCAGCGCCAGTGCCAGCGTGACCAGTGCCATGCGGCGTGCCTCGGGCCCGAACGGCCACGCCATCATCGCGGCCGCAGTCGCCGATCCGGCACCCGTTCCAGCGAGGATGGCGAGCGAGCTTGCAAGATCGGGTTTTCCCGTCGATTGCGCGATGCCAAGGACCAGAACGAAAACCGGCGCTGGTCCTTGCAGCAGCGCCGCGAGGACTGCGCCGGTGGCCGCACACACCAGAACGCCGCGCGGAGAATCAGCACGGAAGTAATCGATGTAGGCCAGGATTTCCTCGCTGGCGACCAGGGGCTGGAAACCGTCGCGCAAGATGTAAAGGCCGTAGAACAGCAGGCCCATTCCCAGCACGATCTTTCCCCACGCTTCGCTGCGGCGATCCACCGCGAGCGACACCACGACGACGCCAATGGCGACCACCAGCAGTCCCTCGCGCCCGCCAGCCTGAACCAGGACGAGCGGCGCGGCCGCTGCGCCGAACTGTGCTCCCAGCATGACGGCCACGGCGGGCCCAACCGTCAGCAGGTGCGCATCGATGAGGCTCACGACCATGCCGGCGGCCGAAGTGGTGAACTGGGTCAGGCCACCCACGATCACGCCCAGCCCCACCGCCCACGACCGTCGCTGGCCGATGCGCGTGAGTAGCAGCCGGCTGCGCTGGCCGGTGAAGCCGCGGCTGCCCTGGGCCATCAGGCGCAGGCCGAATACCAGGAGTGCGAGCCCGCCCACGATGCTGCCCAGCAGCTTGCGCCGGTTGGGGGCCTTGATGCGGATGTCGTAGGGCTTGGAGGCTCGGCTGCCATCTGACACGCGCAGCTTGCCGCCGCCGATCTGGGCGCTATTCGGGATGCGCACCACGATCTGTCCTGGTTGCCACGACAGCACCGTGACGGACTTCTTGTCCTCTGCGCCCGAGGCGTGACCACCGAGGGTGGCGGTCACCTTGTCGGTCGAGACCGCGGCAAGGACGCGAATGACGACCGCGCTGCCGGGGTAAGGATCGGCCGGTTTGACCTCGACGATCTCGATGCGCTGGTCATCATCGGCACTCCTGCCTGTGTCCTCCGCAGGGTTCGCAGGACCTTCCTCGCCGCCGACGAGAAGGAACGCGGCCACGAGCAGGGCCGACAGACCCCAGGTCACGCCAATGCGCCAGCGCCGCCGCGCGCGTTGCTCAGCCATGGACGGCCCGCGAGGCCTCTTCGAATTTGCTGAACCGGTCCGGTGTCGCACCCACGGTCACCAGCAGCTCGTCAAGCCAGGTGGGCAAGGTTCCACGCGCCTTGACTTCCAGAATCGCGGGCCCGATGCGGCCTTTTATCGGCCCCAGCGTTTCGCGGACCAGGGCGTAGTTTCGCTGCCACAGATCTTCGGGCGGCGCGTAGAACTCGAGGCCCACGTCCAGGGTCACGCGCAGGGTTCCCGCCTCGTCTTGCCAGGGCAGGCGCCGGTAGCTGACGAGGCAATCGGCGACGAAGGGCTCTGCGTAACGGCCGACGTAGCCAGCGATCTCGCGCAGAACCTGCTCGCCGTCGCTGCCGTACTCTTGTCGTTGCAGATCGATCATCTCGGGCGTGATCGTGCCCTGCCCGAAGAATCCTGGCACCTGTTTTTTGGGGATGCCGATGCGCCGCTTGCCGGTCTTGGTGCCGTCCTTGAACTTGAGTTCCAGCCACAGCACCGGCTGAAACTTCACGATCTGCCGCGCATCGGTTGCCAGCTCGGTCAGCGACGGGTGCAGATCGTAGTACTCCTTGGCCCGCATCTTCAGGTTGTGCAGGTGGTCGTCCTGCGAGGCCTGGTACTGGTTGCGTGACTTCGTGTCGAAGTAGATGGTGGTCACGAAGTGGCGCGGCAAGGGCAGCTTGTTGGCACCCTCGCCGACGAAACGGTGGTGGGGCAGGTGCCTCGCTATCGCGGCGGCGAAGGTTTTCACTTGAAGGGTGGCGACGCGGTACTTGAGCTCCTCGCGCAGGGCGGTGATGGCGCGGTCGGCCTCGTCGACGCGGCCCGGATCGCCGCCTGATTCGGCCGTCACCTGATCACGGGCCGGGGGTGAACTCGACCAGTTCTTCGGTCTGGCCGCCCACCTCTTTGACCTTGCCGACGCCGCGCGCGAACGTGAAAGTCTTGGGGGGCAGCATTGCCTGCATGTGGCTGATGACCAGGCAGTCTGGATACATGCCGGCCCTGACGCTGCACGGTTGACCAACGGTGATGACCTTCCATTCGCGGCTCACCGTCTGCGTCTGTACCGGAAACCAAGCTACCATCCCATTAACCACCAACCCGGCCGTAGCCCGGCGTAGATCCTGATACGTCTCTTGCCAGACTGCCCCGGCCTTTATGCGGTCCAGGTTTTCGTCGAGCTTGGTCGCGTAGGGCAGCCACCAGTTCACGGCGCTGATCCCCATATTTACGCCGCCGGGGTCCATTCTCCTGTAGTCCAGCTCGCGCACGTTCTTCACCACACCGCCTTCGGTCAGCCACCAGCCCTCTGTCTTGTCGGTGGGCGGCGCGGTCATCGTGGCCATCCCCTTGAGCGTCACGTGATGGAAAGCGTTTTTGCCAACGTTGGGATTGTCCGCCGTCGTGCCCGGGAGCTTCTCGATCCTGTCGATGGTTGACACCTTGTACGACGGTGCTAGCACGCCCGGCCGGGTGATCAGGTAAGTCCACTTGTTGCCGACTTTTACGGGCAGGTACGATCCCGAGGATGCAACCCCTCCGGATCCGCCCGCTGCCGTCCCACCCTGACCTGCGGCTGCGCCGCCGGAGCCACCCTGGCCGTCCGGCCCGCTCTGCGCGGCGTCCGGCCCACTCTGCACGGGCAGCATCGCGTCCATGCCGGGCTGCGCCGGGGATCTGGGGTCCGGCGATTCGCTCCCTATGGGGAATCGCCTCCCGCAGCCCAGGGCGCTTGCGACGCACAGCAGAATAATCGATCGGTGAATCCAGGCAGTCGGTGTGGTCGGTGTGGTCATAGATGGTTGGTGTCGAAAGGCCGCCAGACCTTTCACCTAAAATGTCGCCATTCAAACCCCATCCCCAACGTAGCAGCGATCTGCCATCGAGGCAGCGTGGCCTCCGCACCGCCGGATTCC
>CAYSKR010000076.1:0-56617 GCA_964431675.1 uncultured Myxococcales bacterium | reverse complement strand
GAGGAATCGTTTGAATCGTGGAATGGCACCCGGTGAGGACTGAACAATCAGTCCCTTTCGGACCAAGTCTTGCGCCTTGTCCTGAGCAATTGCCCAAAAACGCGTGTGCCCCAGGAGTTCGTAATAGGCGTTCCCCTTTGCAGCGCCCCCTCGACCGGTGATGTCGCCCAGCTGAAAGCGGCGTCCCCCTTCATCCCGCGACTTGTAATGGGACGCGATGTACGAATCGTCGTACGCGGTGTACTGCGGAGCGACGTAGAAGGAAGACCCCGACGAATAGAGCAACATCGTGTCGTGTGTTCGACCAAGATGCTTGGCCCCCTGGGCCAGGTCGGTGTGCGCAGTTTGCCGCCGCCAAACGATTTCGTTGACGAAATTCTCATATCCGAAAATCTCGTCCATCAGCACCTTGACGTAGTGAACCGCGTGCCAATCCAAATGCACGTAGATGCTGCCCGTCGGCGCCAGCAGTTCCTTCAGTAGCTCCAGCCGCCGACGCAGCATCGTCAAGAAGCTGTCCAGCCCCTGCCGCCAGGTGTCCTTGTAGGCGAGGATCTCGACCAGCGACGGCTCCTTCTTCACCTGGACGTGCGCCTCGTCGTCCAGATCGATGTCGATGGTGTTGTCCGCCCGGAAGTCGTTGTTCACCATGAACGGCGGATCGATATAGACAAGGTCCACCTTGCCGCGATACCGCCAGTCGCGCGTGACCGGATCCTTTTCTTCCAGCAGCGTCGCCAGCGCGACCAAGTTGTCGTTGGTCCAGATCAGCCGGTTCGCCGGCATCCCGCCGACGTCGCGTGCCTCGACCGTGCGCGTGTCCACCGCAAGCTGCTGCCCGCGATCCACCGCGCGCCCCGGCCGCACAATCTCGACCACTTGCGTCGGCACCGACACCACCGCCTCCTTGCGCCACATCCCCTGCCACGCCAGGCGCGGCTTGCGCGCCGTCACGTCCAACGTGATCTCGCGGCTCGACGGTGCGCGCGGCACCGGAGGGATCAGGCCCGGTGCTGGCACCGCGACCGGGGGCAGTTCATCGACCGCCTCCGTGCGCGGCGCGGCCGGGGCCGAACGGGTCGCCGACACCGCCGGAGCAACCGGCGCGTGCATCGGCGCGATCGGCGCGACCCAGGGAAGCGACGGCTGGGCCGGTGCCGCAGGAGTCAGCGCAAAACCAGCGTCGGCCTGACTTGCCGTGCCCGTTTTCTTGCCCTTCGCCCCAGGTCGATCGTCCCCCGCCGAAGCCGCCAGGATGCGGTCGATGATGATTTGCTTCTCGCGCCCCTCCGCCGGCTCGCCCACCGCGAAACAGACCGACTTCAACGTATCCCGCGCCAGCATGGGCAGAATTCGATCCAGCGTCGCCCGCTTGCTGCCCGCCACCTCGTCGATCAACTCCTCCAGCCGCATCCCCGTGCTGAGATCCAGGTCCAGCACCTTGCCAACCTCCAGCAACTCGATCCTCGTCAGCGCCCCCAACGCCCGCCGTTTGAAAGTCATCGCGACGCGGGATGATACATGCCCCACCGACACGAACGAAGGCGAGGATGGGGTAGGTTTGAAAACGATGGTTTTGAATTCGCGTATCGGCAGCCGTGACCGGTGTTTCGACGGCCGCCGCGAGCCCCTAAGCGTGATTCAGAACATTAGCCCGACGTTGAAGTGAAGGCGTCCGATCCGGGAGTCCCCGGCCTGCGGATCGAGCGGCCAGCCCCAGGAGATGCTGATGTCGCCGATCGGAAGCCGCAGCAACAACGGGGACACGCCGACGCCATGCCGGAACTGGCGCAGATTGACTCCGTCGAAGGAATCAACCAGCAGAGCGCTATCCAGGAACACGGCACCATACCAGGGTCCGGTGACCGGGAACTGGATGTCGATGTTGTGCAGGATGCGAACTGTGCCGCCGAGGGGCCGGTACTCGACCGTGCCGAGACCTGGACTTGCGCTCGGCGAGCGGACGATCTCGGCCCTGGCCCGATCAAGCTCGAAGCCACGGATGGTGGTGTCGCCGCCCGCAAAGAACCGTTCGACCTTGGGGAGGGCCGACGCGCCATCCATCGGGAACCCGTGGTCGTAGCGAAGGCTGTGCCGCAGGCCAAGTGATCTGGCGATGGGCACGACCGAGAGGGAGCGGACGTGCGTCTTCACAAACGCATCTCTGCCAATATCGCCAGAGAAGGCAGGGTGGACGAGTTCAATGCTGCCCTGTATTTTGAAACCTCGCGTTGGCAGCAAGGGGTTGTCGAGCCGCAACCACTCAAGGGACAAAGTCGGCCCTGCCGCGAACGTACCGATGCGCACCGCCTGGAGATCTTCGTCGGGGCCGGCGTCGCGCAGAAGCGGTTCCGTGCGGTACGTGTTGCGCACGTTGTACCGCAGGGCTGCGTCCAGCCTCGGTGCGAGTTCGCGAGCGAAGCCGATTGAACCGCTGCCCGATCGGAGGTCACCCAGGCGAGCCGTGGATTGCCGCAGATAGGTTCCAAGAACCTCGAGGCGAAAATACGAGGTGAGGAATCGTGGTTCGAGGAAGTTCGCCGTCGCTCTGGCGAGGGTGTTGCCGACCTCGGCACGAGATTGGAACGTCCAGCCGAGTCCGAACAGGTTGCGGTGCTCGTGGCCGACGGATCCATAGATGCCAAGGGGCAGGCTGGAATTCGGGGCCACTTGTTCGGTCGACGCTCCTGCACCCACGTGAAGCACGCCCCAGTGATCGTGGCGTTCTTCGACGTTGATGACCATTGGCACCGTGCCATCCGGAGTGCCGTCGTCGGGAAAGGACAAGGGGGCCGCGTTGGTGAAGAGTTGGTTTAGCGCCAGGTTGCGCTGTGCGCGCTCGAACGCGCTCGTCGTGTAGGTATTGCCAGGGCGCATCGGGATCCACTGAAGAATCGTCCGCGGGCGAGTCAGGAAATTCCCGCGGATGAAGACCGGGCCCACGCGTACGCGGCGGCCCAGCTTGATCTGCCAAGTAAGGATCATCGAGTTTCCGACGCGCACGGGCTGTGGGTCGACGGTGGCGTTGGGATAGCCGACATCACCGAGCAGGCGCCGCAGGTGCGCGCCGTCCTCCTTTACAAGGGTTGGTCGGAAGGGCGCGCCACGCCGTAGCCGCAAAGACTCAAACAGGAATTGGTCGCTGTAGGGGGCGGGCGTGTCGAGCGGAGAAAAACGGATGGCATCCGTGGAAACGAGCGGACCTTCATCGATGACAAAGCGGGCGTGCACCTCACCCGTGCGGCGCCAGGCCACCTCGTCGACGAACGCCGTCTCCGCCGTGGCCCCGGATTCCGGCGATGGTGCCGGGAGCGGCGTGAGACTCGTGGGGGTAGGCCCGAATTCACAGCGCACGGTCGCATCCTGGTAGCCTTGCTCCCGAAGAAAATCAGTGAGGAGTTCCACGTCCTGCCCCAACTGGATCTGTGATGTGTAGCCACCCTCTCCAAGTCCAATGACGCCCAGGGTCGGGAATACCTTGGTCCTCAGGTGCGCGGCAAGTTCATCCGTTGCGACCGAGCGGTTGCCGATGATCGTCACGCTGCGAACCTTCAATACCGGTCCTTCGTGGATCACGAACACAAGCCGATCGGTGTCGGGCGAGAGTGGTTCCTTCCTGACCTTGACCTTGACAAGCAGTTGTCCCCTTTGACGGTAAAAGGCCACCAGTGCCCTGGAACTCGCTTCGATTTCGTACGCGTTGTAGGCACCGTGCGACGCGAAGGTCAGAACATCTGCAAGGGTCGAGTCGCCAAAGCGGCTATTTCCCTCGAAAGCGATCACGAGGCGCTTGTTTTCTCGAACGCTGATCGTCAGGCCCACGTGTTTGCGAACGGGGTCGACCGTGGGTGGCGCAACCGTCAGCCGCGCTGCTGGGTATCCAAGCTCCTTGTAGTTCTGCACGGTGAGCGCGACGTCTTTCCGAAGGACGGACTGGGAGAATGGCGCGGGCCGCAACCACAAGGTGCGCCACTCCGAATGCCTGAGGTGTTCCGCGATGTCGTCCGCGCTCATCGCCTGATTGCCGAAAACCTGCACCGGACCAAGCGGGAAGGCCGGGCCTAACTTCACCCGGACCGTCAAGTGAATCTCGGCCGGCGAGCTCTTCGTTTCGGCAAGTTCCAGCTTGACCGCAGCCTCGCGGTAACCCTGACTTTGCAGGAAGGCCAGAACACTCTGACGCTCGCGCTCCAGGCGACCGTCCCGCTCTGGCCCGGGCGCGGGCAGAGCCCCACCAGGCCGCAGGGATATTCGCCGCAGAACTTCCTCCTGACGCAGGGGCCAGTTCCCGGTGACGAAGATCTGCCGAATTCGATCCCGGGCGCGAACATGAATTGCCAGGCGCACGCCAGCGTCGGCGCTTGTTTGACCACTTGCGGAAAGAACGTCCACGGTCGCGTCATAGCCAAGGCGTTCCAGCGCATGGCGCAGCCGCGACACGGTATCCACAGGGGTGCCGACCATGTCCACGTCACCGGGGACCAGAAAAGGAGAGCCCAGGGGGAGAAGCGATGCGATCAATTCCTCAAGCTGCCCTGCGGGGTCGATGCTTCCGTCGATCGCGATGGCGCTGATCAGTGCAGGTCGCAGATCAATACTTTGCGAACGCGCGATTCGGTCCGCCCCCAGCACCGACGATCCCGTCAGCACCAGGGTCAACAAGAGCGTGGAAGTCCTGGGCACGAGCCGATGCAGAGTATCCTACGGAAGGTCGAATCGCAGGGGGAAGTCGATGGTCAGTTCTCCGCGCAGCGAGCTGAAGTCCTCAACGATTCCCTGCTGCGGCGACAGCGTCAGCTTTTCGCCGATGCCTCGCAGGGCAAAGTAGTCCGTCATCCACACGCTCAACTCGCCGCGGTAGCGTTGCTGGTTCTGAAACCCGTGCAGGTAACTGAGCTGCAGTTGCAACTGCCGACTCATGTGGGCACCGAGCCTTAGCTCGAAGCCGTCCGCGCCCACGGTGGGTCTCAGGTTGAAGCGGCGGCCCGTGAGGAGCTGCAGCGTGTCGTCAATGTAGGGCTCGATCAGGCTCCCAACGCTGTCTCTGGTGACCTGCCCCATGACGTCCGTCCCCGTTCTCACGTTGGCTCCGACGGTTGGGTTGTTGCTGCCAAAGCCAGCGGTCGATTCAGTGGTTCGGCCTGACAAGAGTAAGACCATGGTCTGGTTCCGATCCAGGCCCTCGTCCGTCGACAGATCGATGGTCGCCAGGCCTATCGGGCCGTGAATGCGCATGCTGACGCCGTGTTCCTTCCCGATCGAGTCCGTGATCAGGCTGCGGGCCTCGAGATTGAGTTCGGGCGTTGCTCCCCTCGCGATCGACTTTGTGTTGACGAACGTCACGTGGTTCACGTTCGGCACGAGATCGAAATGGCCGCGCAGTCCGAAAATGTGAAAGCGACCGTTGGTGGGCCGTACGTCACCGGCCAGCCGTGGCGACGTCGCCGTCCCGCTGACATGAAGATCAAGAACGGCGTACAACTCCGGTGCCAGATTGTTTTGCACCACGAAGCTGTCGCCAATGGTGCGCACGCGCAGATCCAGCGCAAGGTTTTCGAGCAATGGCTCCCCGTCGTAGAACGGCCGGACGGGACTCTCGTTGGTTCTCGGCGCAATGACCAGGTTGTTGACCGTAAAATCCTGAACGTATCGGCCCGCAGCGATGGTCACTTCTCCCCGCAGTTGCAATCCTTCCGCCGGACTGCCGAGCAGGTCGAGCGCGAGTCGGAGGTCATCAATCTCCAGAACGTCACGAACGTGATAGCCGAGCCGTTCCCCGCGCAGCGGCAAGCGCATCGCCCCGAACTTCAGTGCGGGGAAGAGGCTCTTGATCTCGACCCGGCCGACCCGTCCGCCGCCGCCAATGACAAGGAGCCCCTCGCCATCGACCACAGTTCGAATGTCACTGAGGGTCAACTCCCGCGAGGTCAGATCTATCGATCCGCTTTCAAACATCAGGTCACGGCCGAGCGCGCGAGGTCGGAGCCCGACGTGATCGATCCCGATCTTTGCCGACAGATCGGGTGCGACAGGTGTTCCTCCGAGGTGGGCGACGACGTGTACCCGGCCGCTCGATTCATCGACCGCGCCTGGTTGCAGTTGAGTCAGGATCTTCATGTCGACGTCCCCGGTGGCGGAAACGTCGAAGCTGAGAGGCAACCACTGCGGATCAAAGCGCGCCGAGCCACCAAGGGAAAGCGTGGCATCGTTGGCGGTGATCCCCAGATTGTTTAGAGACACGACGCCTTCGGCCACGCGGATGGTGCCCGAGGACAGGCCGATTTCCGATTCAAGGCCGTGCAGTTTCGCCTTCACCGGACGCGCGACCGCGAGCACACCCTCGATCCGTGGATGCCCGGTAGTCCCCGACAGCGCAACCTGAACGGCAAGTTCACCGGTGAGGGCATCGAGTTGCACGGCTTGGCGCGCGAAAGGGCGAACGACGGGCAACAGCAGATCCATATCCAGGTGGCCGACGGCCGAGGCGGCAAGAGCGTCGGCAACCTTGCTGCCGTGCAATCTCAGCTCGCCTCCCTGGGTGACAAAACGCGCCTCGTCGAGGGAGATGTGATCTCCCAATCCAATGACCGTGGCGTGCAGTGGTCCGGCTGAATGCAATTCGATGTTTTCGTCCGCATCCGATCTTCCGGCGTCGCCGCTCGCGGTGCGAAGGAGCGCCACTGCGAAGTTGTCCAGCGTGACCTCCGTGCGCAAGGACTGTCCGGCGGTCCAGTCGACCTTGATCTTGCCCGCGACTTCGGCGTGCGCGCCCTGAGCCCGCAACTCGGGCAGAAAGTCCTCGGCCACGAGGCGGTCGAACGCCAGGGTCGCGGTCGCCTGTTTAGTGACCCCTCCCAGGCTCGCGGTTGCCAGGAGGCGCAGGCGGTTGAACAGTTGACCGGACAGGGCCAACTCCCCGGGAGCGTCCGATGTGAAGGCAAGCTTCCCGCCGCCCAGCGCAACGTCGCGCAGAAACACCTCGGACAAGGCTATCTCGCCACGCAAGATTGGAACCTTCAAGCTGCCGCCAACATGCAGATCGGCACCCAGACGGCCACGGATGGGCCACCCCGCGAGCGCGGCCTTGTCCACCCCTGGCAAGGTCTCGATCGGTATCCCGCGAAGCACCAGATGCCACGCAAGTGGACCGGCCCACGCCATCTCACCCGACAGTTCGATCTGGCCCCCAGCATCGCCCGACAAGCTGGCCATGGTGACCACCAGCCCCTTGCGATTCGCCTCGACGTCGAGGCCCCCAACGGCCCATCCCTCGCCCATGATCGTAAGCTTTGCTCCCGGCGGCATCTGGACGCGCAGTCGCAAAGTCTGAGGCGTTCCCCGGCCGCTTGCGACGAACGACAATCGTCCGGTCACGGCGGCGTTCGCGATGACGGTTCCCAGGTCGATCTGGTTGCCGTCGATCTGGAAGTCGATGACAGGTGTACGCAACATGTGGCCGATCGTTCCCTGCCACAGGCGGACGGCACCGTTGCCGTTCAGATTTCCGCCGAGGGCCGAAACCGAGAGCTCGTTCACCCCGACGGTCCCATCGCGAAGCGACACCCTGGCGCGCAGGTCCTTCACCTCGGGTGCGCCAGGCATCTTGACGTTTTGCACGAGGAGGTCTCCCTGTGCCCGTGGGCCATCGACGGCTCCCGAAACCTGCAGCGAAAGCGCGGCGGAGCCAGCGATGGGAGGGGCGCCCATGCCTCGAAAAAGGCGCGAGGTGTCGCTGGACGACAAACGCAGCGCAACCTCGACAAGGCGCCGCGCAAGATCGAGTCCGCCGCGAATTCGAGCCGTGGCGCCCGGCACGTCAATGGAGAGTCCGTCGGTGGCGACACGTTGTGGAGAACCACTCACTTGTCCCCGGATGTGGACGCGGGAGGGCAGATTCGCGGCCCGCGTCCTGCGCAACGTGAGGTCGATCTTCTTGACCGACGCGGTTTGGCGACCGAGATCGGCGGTCAATTCTGCGCGCCCCTCAAGGGTGCCAGCGAGGTAGCGTTTCAGTTCGGGGGGCAGGTAGCTCGACGTCGCGAAATGTTCGAAGGCGGCCTCGGCCGTCAGTTCCGGCGTACCCGACGGCCCGCCGGACAAAAGCGCGTTGAGATGAAAGCGGCCGCCATCCGGGGCCGACACGCCGAAGTTGCGCAACCCTACGCTGAGCGGCGAGCTCCCGACGGCAAAAGCCGTCCCGAGGTCGCGCGCTTCGTACTTTCCGAAACCGACATCCAGGGCCGAGATGCGCCCGTCGATCTTGAGGTGCGAAAACGGCGCGCTCAGATCCGCGGCGATGGACGCCTTTTCTCCGGCGATACGCAGGCCCGGTATGTTGTGTCGGGCGGCGATCGCACGGAGAGCATCCGATGCATTAGAGAACTCGACGTGCATCGCGATCCCTGGGGGCTGCCTGGAGCCGGCATAGTCGTAGATGCCGTTGAAAAAACCTTTGCCCGTCAGGGTCGAAGCGCCCGTTCGCGCCGACGCCACTTCAAGAAAGATGTCGTTCGGCCATTCGCGGGTGGTCGCAACCCGGTTGATGGCCACCTCATCGAAGGGCAGGATCTCATTCAGGATGCGCAGGAAACCGCCGCCGGGAGCCCGCAAGTTGCGGGCGTCCCAGCCCACAAAGCCACCCTCCAGAACAAACGTCGCCGTGCCTTTGACATCGCGCAGTTGCAACCCCCAGGCCCCTGGAAAATCGAACGTTGCCGTGAGGCCATCGAGATCGGCATTGACGATGCGCATGGAGAACCCGCCGCTCGATTCTTCCGGGGTGGCTGCGGGCGAGGGCGTCTCCCTGGGTGCGAACGCCGCGAGAAAGCCAATGTCTTTCCCGTCCTTGGTGTCCGCGAATCGCCACCGTGAACCGCTCCCGATTTTCAGATCGTGCAGCGCGACCTGTTGTTTGATGGCTGAACGCAGTGGCAGCTTGACTTCAAGGTGGGCCGTGCGCAGGACGTCGACCCCATCGGGATCTTTGATCACGACGTCGTCGAGCGCGATCGGCGTCGGCGCGTTGGTCAGAAGATCAAGAAACAGCCGCGGCTGCCAGTGAATGGCTCCGACGTGGACACTCCCCCGCAGGCCGCCAAGCTGGGCAGTGACCAGTCGTCCAAGACGCTCGCCTCGCAGCAACCCGACCGCCGCGAGAGCAGCCGTCAGCACCAACATCAGAACGGCGACGGATCCGATCAGCAGGATCCTTGCCGGGAGGGACCACCGTCGGTGTTCGTCTGGCACGCGCCTGCAAGCCTAACCCCGAACGCGGCGTGAACGTAGTAACTTCACCTTGGCATGGAAGGCAGCCTCTACATCATCGACGCCCTGAACTACCTGTACCGGGCGTTTCACGCGATGCCGCCGCTGCAGACCACGACCGGGATCCCCACGGGAGCCATCTACGGGATGTGCCAGATGCTTTTTCGCATCGAGCGGAGCGAGCGACCCACGCACATCTGCCTGGTTCTCGATGCCCCTGGCAAGACCTTCCGCGATGCGATGTACCCCGAGTACAAAGCGCATCGCCCCCCGATGCCGCCCGAGCTGGCGCAGCAAATTCCCCTGGTCGAAAAGGTTATCGCCGCGTTCGGACTGCCGGTCCTGTCGGTGCCAGGCGTGGAGGCCGACGACGTGATCGCCACGTTGGCTCGGCAGGCCGATGCCGCCGGGGTGAAGGTCGTCATCTGCTCGTCGGACAAGGATCTCCTGCAACTTGTCGGCGGCGGCATCTCGGTCCTCGACACGATGAAAAACCGTTTCCTCGGGCCCCAGGAAGTCCACGAGAAGTTCGGTGTCGCGCCCGACAAGGTGGGGGACGTGTTGGCGTTGATGGGCGACAGCGTCGACAACGTCCCTGGCGTCCCTGGCGTCGGTCCCAAAACCGCGGCCGAGTACATCAACAAGTATGGATCTCTCGATGAATTGTTGGCCCGTGCGGGCGAAATCAAGGGCAAGAAGGGTGAGGCGCTTGTGGTCGGACGTGAGTCTGCGTTGCTCTCACGTCGCCTCGTGCAACTGAAGGAAGACGTGCCACTGCCTCGGACCCTGAACGAGTTGCGCCGATCCGACCCTGATGCCGATCATCTCGCTGCCCTGTTTCGCGAGTTTGAATTCACCCGACTTTTGGCCGAGGTGCAAGCAGGGCAGACGCCCACACCACAGGTCGCAGCAGAGCAACCCGTGGAAATGGTGTCCGGCCGCGGTGCGCTTGAAGATCTCGTGTCTGTTCTTGGTCAGACCGATGGTGTGGGTGTCGCGGTGCTGACCCACCGCGCGCGCGGCTCCTTGCCAGTCATCGTTGGCCTGGCGTTCGCGATCGCCGATGGCCGACGCTGGTACATTCCCCTGGGCCACCGCGTCCTTGGTGCTCCCGTTTCGCTGCGCGAGGCGGAAGCCTTGGCCATCCTGGCTCCTGTGCTTGGCGCGCAGCGGCCCGGGAAGTACGTCCACGCGGCCAAGTCGCTCGAATTGCCGCTCCTGAACGCAGGATTCTCGCTCGTTGGCCTGGCTTCAGATCCCTTGCTCGCCGCTTACGTTCTTGACCCCTCTTCTGACCGCCACGATCTGGATGTGCTCGCGCAATCCCTCGGTTTCGCTGCGCCCCCGGCGCGCGCTGCCTGGCTTGGAACTGGCAAAAACGAGCGGGAGTCTTGCGACGTGGAGCCCGCCCTTGCGGCGACACCGCTGGGACGTGAAGCTTTTGCTTCCCTGCAGCTTGGCGAGAAACACCGCCAAGCGCTCGAAACCGCCGGCCTCACCTCCCTGTACCGCGACGTCGAGATCCCCCTGTGCCACGTGCTCGCTCGGCTCGAACACAACGGCATTCGACTCGATGTGACGGTCCTGCGCGAGATCGGCCAGGAAGTCTCCCACACCATTGCGACCCTCGAAGCCGAGATCCAGCACATGGCGGGTACGTCGTTCAACATCGCATCGCCCAAGCAACTCGCCGATATCCTTTTCGGCAAGCTTGGTCTGCCCATCGTTCGCAAGACGAAAACCGGTGCGTCCACCGACGTGGACGTTCTGGAGGAACTCGCCGCGCTTCATCCTGTCCCGGCGAAAATCGTCGAGTACCGCATGCTCACCAAGCTTCGCGGCACGTACATTGACGCGCTTCCCGGGCTGGTCCATCCGGCAACGGGAAGGCTACACACCACGTTTCACCAGGCGGTGGCCGCGACGGGCCGCCTTTCGTCGAGCGATCCCAACCTGCAGAACATCCCCATCCGCTCTGCCTTGGGTCGGCGCATCCGGCAGGCATTCGTCGCCGACCCAGGTTTTCTCCTGGTTTCCGCGGACTACTCACAGATCGAACTCAGGGTCCTCGCGCATTTCTCGGAAGACCCGGCGTTCTTGGAGGCGTTTCGTTCTGGGCAAGACATCCATCAACGAACCGCCGCAGAGATTTTTGCTGTCCCTCATGAGGCGGTCACCCCAGAGCAACGTCGAGTCGCCAAGGCGATCAATTTCGGGCTCGTGTTCGGCCAGACCGACTTTGGCCTTGCCCAGGCGCTCCGCATCCCCCGCGCGCAGGCCCGGGTGTACATCGACAGCTATTTCGGGCGGTATTCCGGGGTGCGTCGCTACATGGAGCAGTCCATCGCAGCCGCGCGCACGGCAGGCAGCGTCTCAACTCTGTTTGGCCGCCGGCGTCCGATTCCGGAATTGCGTTCGTCGCGGGCACCAGAACGCGCGCACGGCGAGCGCATCGCGCGCAACACTCCGATTCAAGGCACCGCGGCCGATCTGTTGAAGATGGCCATGATCAGGGTCGATGCCGGGCTGTCCCGCTGGAAGGACGCACGCTTTTTGCTCACGATCCACGACGAGTTGATCTTCGAGGTGCATGACGGCGACGTCCCTGCCTTCTCGTCATGGGTCAAGGCCGAGATGGAAAACGTCGCCGCGTTGAAAGTTCCACTCGTGGTGGACGTGGGCTCTGGTCGTACCTGGAGCGACGCCCACTAGCGCGAGCCAAACCAAGACCAGATATGATGCGGTGGCCGGTCGTGAGTGGAGCGAGATCGTTGATGAAAAAATACGTCGCAGGCTTGCTGTGCTTGTTGTGGCTGACCAAGCTGGCGGTTCCCGCGTACGCCGTGGACGACGAAGCGGAAGCTATGCGTCGATGGAAACGGGGCCGGGAGCTCTACAACCAGGGGTACGCGATCAACAAGCAGGACAAGTTTCTGGAGGCAGCGCACGAATTCGAAGCCGGTTACGCCGCCACGCCTCGCACACCTTTCTTGATCAACATTGGCCACTCCTACCGGCGCGCAGGCGAGTTTGCCAAGGCCAGGCACTACTACCAACTCTTCTTGCAGCTCGATCCAGGTACAAAAGAACGAACCGAGGTCGAGTCTTTGATGCGCTCGATGGAAGATGCGCTAGCGGCGATGCCACGGCCAGCACCACCAGCACCGCCAGCACCACCAGCACCGCCAGCACCACCAGCGCCGCCAGCACGGCCAGCACCACCAGCACCACCAGCACCGCCAGCACCACCAGCACCGCCAGCACCGCCTCCCGCAGTTGAAGTCCAGATCCCACGGCAAACACCCGTTGCGCCAAGGCCGCTCCCTGAGCGTCCGGCGCTGATCGATCGAGTGCCGCCTCCCGTTGCATCCGGGCCGACCTCGGCATCCGTTTTTGGCAAATCCTGGTTTTGGGTCGTCGCCAGCGCAGTTGTGGCAGGCGGCGTGGCCACCGCCCTGCTGCTGTCGCGGAAGGATTCCGGTTGCCCGTCGGGCGCCGTGGCCTGCATCAAGGAGCCTCGGCCCTGAGGTCCGCGACCAACGTCGGTCGCGCCTCGATCACTTCTTTTTGAACTTTTCGTTCCCGACCTTGAGAGGCTCGGTCGGCTTTCCCGGCAGAGTAATAGTCTGGGCTTCCGGGGGCAGCACCGCGTTGCCCTCGGCCAGCACCTTGCCCTGGGCGTCCTCAAACCGTTTGTGGATGATGAGGCCGTTCGAGGCGGCGAAGCCGGTCATCGAGTTAATCGAGAACGTGCCAGTGACCACGAACGGATCGCCGACCTTGGCGACCAGCGGCTTGGGCTTTCCCGTTTCCCAGTCCTTGACCGGATAGTCGGCCACCAGCAGGGCCCGTTCCTTTTTCATCGTTGGAGTATCAGCAATGAAGAAATGTGGCTGATCGCATGGCCGACAACCGCCCTTGGGTGGCTCGGGCGTCGACGTCGCGCCGCCCTTTTTTCGGGCCGCCAGTTTTTCCTTCTTGGACTTTGTTGCTGCGTCGGCGTTGCACTCGCGCAACTCCGCCGGGCACTCGTAAAGCTCAAGCAGATACCCCTTGACCCTCACATCCTTGTCCAGATACTTGCTCATGCCCTTGCGCAAACCGTACACGCTCAACTCGCCCGTCGGGTATTCCTGCGGCGCGGTGGCCACGTCGAAGTTGGGTGCGGGCGGCAAGTTCACCTTGATGGGTGCGAGTGCCTGACCTTGTGCCCAGACCAGCGCGCCCCCAAACGCGAAAGACGCGAGCGTTGCTGGAAACCAGATAGCCGATTGCTTCGCCACCATGATCATCCTTCCATGGACCTACTTTTGCACCGAGACCGCCGCTCCAAACGAGCCCAGGGCTTCTCTGTCCACGCCGAAGATCCGCGTTTTCAATAGCACGGGCCCCCGGACCCATCAAGCGCGTCGCGCAGGGTTTCGCTGCCAGGCATTGGGCCTCGCCGCCCTGGCTCTTGTTGCAACCGTTGCATGTCGTGGCCGATCATCACCGCACCGGGAATCGCGCGCCGACGCATCGGTGCCCGGTGGACGCGTTCCCGTGCGGTCCCAGGGGGCTTCGACGTGGCAAAGCCCGTCACTTCCCGTGCTCCCGGCGGTGGCGGAGAAACCACCCAGTGGATTCGCGGTGCAGGGTGGCATTGTTCATGTTCGACTTGATGGCGAGCCGCCCCATCTGAACCCCCTGTTCGACTCCAATCCACTCATCGGCCGCGCCATGGGGGGCCTGGTCTACGAAACCCTCATCGACTGTTCCGATGCGGATGACGACTTGCGACCTGGCCTGGCGGAAAGCTGGGAAACCAGCGCCGATGGCCTGCGCCTGTCGCTGCGGCTTCGGGCCGGCGTTCGCTGGCACGACGAGCGCCCACTGACCGTTCTGGACGTTCAGGCCAGCCTGGAGACCGTGCTGCGCGCCCACAGCCATACGCCCTTGCTCCGAGCACAGCTGGACGGGGTGAGCGGCGTCGAGGTCGCAACCGACCGCGTGATACGCCTGCGCCTCGCCCGCCCCTCGTCGCTGATCCCGCGCGCGCTGTGCGAGATCCCGATCCTCCCGGAATCTGTCCTGCGCGGCCCACCGACAAAAACCGGTCAGTCTGGCCGACAGCCGATCGGCACCGGGCCCTACCGGTTCGTGTCATGGGAGCGGGGCCACCGCATCCGTCTTGCCCGGGCGGCGAATAGCTGGCGCAAGGGCGCATTCCTCGATGAGCTCGTCTTCGACATTGAAACCGACGGTGCCAGGGCGCTGCTCAGACTGAGGCGCGGCGAGCTTGACGTCATGCCGCACGTGCCCGAGATGTACTTTCCCGAACAAGTTGGCCCGGCGGTGTTGCAGCAGGCCATTCGCACGTTTCGCATCACGCCGATGCGAACATCATTTCTTCTGCCGAATCTTCGCCGCGGGCCGCTGGCCGACGTGCGCGTCCGCCGCGCCCTTTCGCTCTTGTGGGATAGGCAACGCCTTGCGCAAGAAGCTCACGCAGGTCTCGCGCAGCCGATCGGAGGCCCAGTGGGGGGGGCCTCCGCCGTGGTGCCCGCGTTCGATCGAGCGGCCGCGCTGAGGCTGATCGCGGCAGCGGGGTTCGTGGACCAAAATGGCGATGGCGTGCGTGACGATGCCAGCGGAGCCCCGGTGCGCTTGCGTTTGCTCCAGCCCGTGGGCGCGCGCGCGCTGGCGATCGAGGCCAGGGCCTTCGCGCTCGAATTACGCAGAGTGGGGATTCTCCTGGACATTCTCGTGGTCGATCCAGGCACGGTGATGTCGCGCGTCGGCTCGGGTGATTTCGACCTGGCACCCATGTTGTGGGATGGCTCGCGCGGCGAGGATCCGAGGGTGCTCTTCGGCCGGGACGGCGAGTTCAACCACTCGGGATACCGATCCGACCGCATGACGGCCTTGCTCGATGAGTTGCGCGTGTTGGACACGCCAACGAAACGCGAGGTGGTTTTGCAACGAATCGCAGATCTGGTCGCCGAGGATTTGCCGGTCATCACCCTTTACCGTCACGACTTGGTGGTGGCGGTCTCGCAGCGGGTACACGGCCTCGCCACCCGCGGACCTGACGTCGACCTGCGGTGGGCGTGGGTAACCCCCTTCGGCATGCGCTTCGAGTAACGCTGAAGCCCCCCCTCGGGCGCTACTTCCGTCGGCGCATCCGGCGCGCGCAGGCAAGGCCCATCACGCCGAATAGGATCACCGCGCCCAGCGTCGATGCGCCAGAACGAACCGGCCCAGCCAGTGAGTCAGGCTGCAGAAAGCAGCCAGTGGGTGTTGCCTCATCGCAGACGTCGCCGATGCCATCGCCGTCCTGGTCGCGCTGCCGCGAGTTCGTGACCGTCGGGCAGTTGTCGCACAGGTTGACGACCGTGTCGCCGTCGAAGTCCTCGCACGCATCGCCCACGCCGTCCTCGTTGCCGTCCTCCTGCAAGGGGTTGTAATGCGCCTTACAGTTGTCCTCGGCGTCAACCCAGCCGTCGGGCTTGGCCTTCCCGGCGCAGTCCTTGTCGGTATCACCGGCGTTGGCGGGTAGCACGTTCTGGATGCGGAGGAACTCGATGTCGATTCCCTCGACGGCCTGGTCTGGCTTGAACGCCAGGCTTGACGGCTGGAACTTGAGCCCGGTGAAGACATCCCCGCTGCTGGTGAAGTCCTTGTTGTCCTGCAAACTGGCCGAGTAGTTGCGCCATTTGCCATCCGGGATCAGAAAGGCCTGGTCGTTGTTCGGGATCCGAACGCTAACATTCTTGCCGGGCGCGGTGAAGGTGACGGTGGCGAAGGACCTCCACAGGTCAGGCGCGGGCTTGCCGTCTTTGTCAACCTTCTTGGGGTCATAGGCCTTGTACGCGCTCGCTGGAATCCGCATACGCACGGTCACGATGTTAAGTGGTGCCTTTGGGATTTTCTGGTCCCCGTCAATGCGCAGCGGCGTGGGGTAGTTGTTGTACGTGATGACGCCACCCTGACCGGGGGTCTCGTGAACTCGCAGGGCGGTCGAGATGTCAGACGAGTTAGCTACCGGAATCGGGCCCTGGAAGTCGGCCTTCAAGCCTCCATCCTGCTTGAAGCTCTTGGCATCTTCCGCAGGATCACCGAACTCCCAGTAAGGGGTATCGTCGGTCTTCCCGTCGAACGATGAGATCATGCGGCCACGCCAACGGGTCAGCATGTAAAAGTAAGCGTTCCACTGCCGCCGCCAGCCGCTGAGCGCGGAAAGCTCTCGATCCTGGCGGTAGTAGAAGTCATTGAAATCCGTGGTTGAAATGGTAGTCGGCTGCATCGGCCATGGCCTGGTCACCGCCACCCATAGTTGCCGCAGGTAGCGCGGCGCTTTGGCATAGGCGGGATCCCGCTCGCCCCCGTTGACGCCCACGATCTCGCCGATGGTCACCTTCTTCTTGTTGGCGATGGTCACCTTCAGCGCGACACCCCGACGCAGGTTCATTTGTGGACCAGCCACTTCGCTGAACGCGCCTGAGAACGTGGTCGGTTTGACCACATCGGTCGAGACCGCATCCATGTACGACTCGATGTCCGGAACGCTCTCCTTCGGCACCATGCCCATCAAGTACAGCTCGAGCTCGTGAAAACGGAGGATCTGCGAACCGTTCCGGGCCCCGCTGACGCCGTAGTAGGGGAGGGGGCTGGTGGTCTCGACCGTGCCGTTGCCGTTGTCGCGCCAGTTGCTGCCGCCCAAGATCGAGCCGCCCAGATTCAGGAGCGAGTTCCAGACGCGCGGCCGGAAGACGCCCGACACTGCCGACTCACCCGTTTTAGTCACCACCAGACCCGTCTTGGTCAGCGGCCAGGTGGAAATATCCTGCGGCCCCATCTGTGGCCGGATGCCGATGTACGGCCCATACAAAGCAGCCGTCGTCTGTGCCAGCGCATCGAAGAACGAATAAAACCCGGGCGCGCATAACGCGGGCAGCCTCTGGGTCGAGCCGCTGCCGCACCGGACGTATTGCCCGGACTCGGGGTTCGTCCCGCTGGAATTCCCGGCAAACGCCGGTGCCGGCGCAATCATATTGTTGGAGTTGTTGACCAAGCCTACCGGTGCCGCGTCAATGAAGCCAATATATGGCAGCCGACCCATCGTGGGGCGCGGCACAACGGTCAAACCAATGTTCTTGACCTCATTGATATCCGTCTGACCGTTCTTGGTTCGATAAAACAAGGGTCCGGTGGGGTTGGATGCCTTTGCCATATCTGCCCAAAACACCACGATCTCGTCCCACCCATCGGGGGGCGCATCAAACTTTTTGAGGGCCGCGTTGACCGCCTTGGGCGCGCTGAGCGTCCAGTCCCCACAGGTTTGCGGAGGGTCAATGATCATGACAGGCAGGCCGGTTACGGGATCCTTCTTGTCGGTGCCGTCGGCATTCTTCTCCGTTTTTGGCGTGCAGGCGACGACGGCGTCTGCCCCGTCCTTTTCGTTCCCATCCAGAATGAAGATCTCGTCCTGAATGCAGTTCGTGCGGATGATCGCTCCGGCGACCGGATCCGAGTTGCAGGGAACGGGCGGTGCAGCAAAGGCGAGCGGCGCAATCAGAAGCGAACCCAGGGCCGAAAAAGTCAGTATCTTTCGCATGGCGTTCTCCATTTTGCTGATTAGTACGGCCACAGTTTGGTGTCCCGCGGCTCGTGGGCCGGATCCCAGGTGCAGGTCGACTGCTGGCAGACCTGCCCGGTGAACTTTGCCGCTTCAACCCGGGAGCCAAGTTTCACCATGGGCGTCTCCATCCCCGGCACGTAGTCCTTCGGCATCGCCGGCGGGCTGAGGGGAAATTCGCACATCTGGGTCGTCAAGGTGTCGGTGTCCGCACCGGAGCACGACCGCATGCAGACGCGTTGTTTCGTTGGAGTTGTGGCGCCGTCGGGACTCTGACACGTGTAGCCAACCATCTTGGCACCACCACAACGCGAATCGAGGTTGAATCTCACGTCGATGGCGTCTTTCGTTTTTCCACCGCGCAATAGGTAAGTGAGCTTCGGAACGATATACACAGCGTTGGAACCTGATAACGAGTTTGACGCTCCGCTGTCGCACCGAATCTGGCAATACCCAGGGGGAGCAACGGGAGTCGGAGCCGTGGGAGCAGCTCCAGCCAAGATAAGACCGGTGCGTCGGTTGCAGGCGTAGCCGATGCCGCTGTAGCTCTTGTTGGGGTCGGCGTTTGAAGGCATAGCGGGCATGGCCGACGCGGTCGCTGTTGCGGCAACCGCCGCTTTCGCAGGGGTAGCAGGCGACCCATCAGACGCCAGGAGGAGGCTTGGACCGGCGACCGCTGCACCCAGCAAGGCCGTGAGCGCGTCGAACTGCGGCGTGCCCAGGGGCACCTGACTCAAGCACTGCGCAACGCCGAGCGCACAGTACTCACCGAATTCGGCGAACGGAACGTCGCAGCGCGGGCCACCCTCGCGCAAGGCCGTCATCTGGGGCAAGGTTCGTCCCGCCGGTGCATCGGCCAGTGCGAGGTCCGGGTCGGGATCCGGGTTGCACGCGAGGTTGGGTCCGCACTTTTCCTGGTCAAACCAGCCGCCGCAAGGAATCGCCGTGCCGATGATCGAGAAACTTCTCGTCCATGGCCCACCGGCCCGCGCAGCCAGTTGTGCCGGATCGACCCGCTTGATGTCACGATAGGTTCCGTTTTCGTAGGGTGGAGACTGGTCGACCGTGAGATCCTGCAACCACCGGACCGGTCGGTAGCCAGGCGGATCGCTTTCGCGATGACGAGGCAACGAATCCGTCAAAAAATCATTGTGGTAGCGCAGGAACTGGCCGACCGGCGACATCGGGTTCTGGTTAGCCACGTTAACGGTCGGCCACCACATCTTCCCAGTTGGCGCGACGACGGTCGTCTGTGCTGCAGCGCCGTCGCCGATGGTGAAGCTGATGACGTCGAACGTGTTGAGGCGCTTGTCGGAGCCGTAAGCATAGGGAATGAACTGATCGTCGCCGAGAGCCTCCCAGCCGTGAATCATGTAGCAACTACCAACCTTCGTCCGGTACCAAATCTCCATGCGCGGTCGCGGCACCTCGTCCCCCGGACCTGGCGTGAGTGGCCCGAGATTGGGCGGCATCCGCTCGTACGCCGTGTAGCGCATCGGCGACGGATGCACGTAGGTGCGGTCGTCAACGAGCGGGCAGTCGATGACTTTCTGGGTGCGCCGCACGCTGAACTTTCCTGCGTCCACCGCACCGAACAAAGTCGCCCTGGTCTTGATCGCGTCGGGCTCGTAGCTTCCGGTGAGATCCTTGACCTCCCAGATCTCCCACAGGCCCGAGTATTCGCTGTTGGCGTTCGTGATGTCGATGATAGGACGCTGGTAGTCGGCGGTGTTGCGCTTCGGGTCGATCAGTCTATTCCGGATGCGAACCGAGTAGGGCACGCTGCGATCCTGCTTGGCCCCGACACCGGTTGGCACGAGTGGGTTTGCCTGGGTCACGTCTTTGCCGCCGCGCATCGACCAGAGCTGGGTCCGGTGATCCTTCGTTGGGGGCGAGAACATCGGGCTCCCCTTGCTGTCGAAGAAAAAGTAGATTGGGCTTACCAGCGAATAGTCCGGCACTGACAGGGTAGAGCCGGTCGTGCTGCGCTTGCGCACGTGGTTGACCAGACCGAAGTCGTAATACTCGGCGCGCTGTCCATTCATCCAACCTCGTTGCGGACGAATGTTGGTCGGCAGACCCAACGTCGGCCTCTCCGGCGTTGCCCCGTCGAAGAAGTACGGCGCGAGGTCAATCGCACCATAGTATTCGTCGGAGAACTCGTCATCGCTGCAGCCGACAACCAGCCCAGTCAGACACAACGACGCCAACACCGGCACGACACCGAGGCCAGAAAATCTCGAACGATTGAGCATGCGCGTCTCCAATTTCCTCGCGGGTTTGGGCCATCCTGAACGCCACGGAGAGAAGAACTGGAAGAACTGTATGTGGGTTCTGGTGGACACGAACGACGAGTGTTCTATCAGACATGGTCCAAAAACACCCAAAAAACTTGCTTGTACCCAAAGGTGGGATACCGTAGGCAAATGAGTACAAAAAAGAATCACTGGATCATCTGGGCTGTGGCCGCGGCAGGTATTGGAATCGCGGTCGGCGTGAATGCAACGCGTGGGGCAGCGACGCCGTCACTAGCGACGGCGAGAGCGGGGGCAGTCACCATGTCTCTGCCGGGGCTGGATAGGGCGGTCGCGCAACTCGCCGACCTTGCAAGGGCGCAAGCGCCGGGAGAGCGCTGAAGCCGAGGCGCTATCGTCCTTGGCGCGATGCGCCCGGTTCGGGGTACAACCTGGGGAGTTATGCCAAGAAGAGTCCTGGTCACAGGCGGAGCCGGATTCATCGGATCCGCATTGGTTCGCGCCCTCGGAACCCGGGGAGACGCCGTTCGCGTCCTCGACAATTTTGCGTCAGGCAAGCGCTCGAACCTGGAAGGCATGCCCGGCGTGATCGACGTTCGCGAGGGGAGCATCCTTGACCCCGCTGCGCTCGGTGCCGCGGTCGACGGAATCGAAATTGTTTTTCACCAAGCGGCCGTGCCATCGATACCGCGGTCGATTGCGGCTCCCGTTGCAAGCCACGAAGCCAATGCCACAGGCACGCTGATGGTGCTCGAAGCTGCCCGGAAAGCAGGGGTAAGGCGGGTCATGTACGCCGCCTCGTCCTCGGCCTACGGCGAGACGCCCACCTTGCCCAAGGTGGAAACGATGGCGACCGCGCCGCTGTCGCCCTACGCGGTCAGCAAGTTGGCGGGCGAGTTTTACTGTCAAGTTTACGCGCGCGTGTTCAGTCTCGAAACCGTGGTGCTGCGGTACTTCAATGTGTTTGGACCACGGCAAGATCCCAAATCGCAGTACGCGGCGGTGATTCCGCGCTTCGTGACCGCCGCTCTGGCCGGGCAGCGGCCGGTGATCTACGGCGATGGAACCCAGTCGCGCGATTTCTGCTTTCTGGACAACGTGGTCGATGCAAACCTGCTGGCTGCGGATGCCCCGGTCGCCCTTGCCTCGGGGCGGGCTTTCAACATTGCGTGTGGCGCCGCGACCAGCCTGAACGAGGTCATCGCGCTCATCGGAGAAACCCTTGGCCGCAAGATCGAGCCTGTGTTCGAGGCTTCCCGGGCGGGCGACATCCGGCATTCGCTGGCGGACATCGGCCTTGCGCGGCAGCGGCTCGGCTACTCGCCGCGGGTGCGGTTCGATGAAGGGCTGAAGCGCACCATCGACTGGTACACCAAGGAAACCCCGGCGTGACGGTGAGGCAAAAAGGAATTCTGTTTGTCATCTCGTCGCCCTCGGGCGCGGGCAAGACCACGCTCGCTCACAAGCTGGCTGCCGCGCACAACCTGGCGTTTTCCGTCTCGTACACCACGCGGGCACCGCGCGCCGGGGAAGTGCAGGGGCGCGACTACCACTTCATTGATGGAACAGAGTTCACCAGGATGGTGGAGAACAGCGAATTTGCCGAATGGGCGTGGGTTCACGGAAACCGTTACGGCACCGCGGTGGCCACGGTCCATGCAACGGTGTCGTCGGGAACCGACTGCCTGTTCGACATCGACCATCAGGGCGGGCGGCAGATTCGTTCGCGGTGGCCAAACGACAGCTTGCTTTGTTTCATCCTGCCGCCGTCGATGAAGGAACTGGAACGCAGGCTGCGGCAACGCGCAACCGACACCGCCGAAGTCATTGCGCGGCGGCTGGCGACGGCGCGAGAAGAACTCGGGCACTACGTCGACTATGACTACCTCGTGCCGAACGACGACATCGACCGGGCGTTTGCGCACCTCTCTGCCATCTACGTCGGTGCACACTTTACCCGCGGGCGCGCCGAACCCCTGGCCCAGGCGCTTCTGGCCGAGGCCGCCGCCGACGATTCCTCGGCGACAAGGTAAGCTTGAGCGTGGCGCTGGCACATCAGATTTCGCGGCACGCTGGCGAAGGGACCGCGGACATGGCGGCCTTGATGGAACCGGTGTACTCGGCCCTGCGCACGCACGAGCCCGCCGCGAACCTGGAGCTTGTTCGTCGGGCGTTTGAGTTCGCCGAGCTGCGCCACGCGGGGCAACTCCGGCGATCCGGCGATCCCTACCTGGTGCATCCGATTGGCGTCGCCCGCATCATCTCGGAGTTGCACCTCGATGTGGCGTCGGTGTGCGCGGGCCTGTTGCACGATTGCGTGGAGGACACGAGCGCCACGCCCGAGGACATCGGCAAGGCGTTTGGGCCCGACATTCAGACCCTGGTCGAGGGGGTGACCAAGCTCGGGCAGGTCGCGTGGAACACGCGTGAAGAACGCCAGGCCGAAAACTTCCGCAAGATGCTCCTGGCGATGGCGCGGGACATCCGGGTCATCCTGATCAAGCTCGCCGATCGCGTGGACAACATGCGCACCCTGCGGCACATGCCCGAGGACAAGCGCGAGCGCATCGCGCGCGAAACGCGGGACATTTATGCGCCGATGGCCAACCGCCTGGGCATCCAGTGGCTGAAGATCGAGCTTGAAGATCTGTGCTTTTTGTATCTGGAACCAACCGACCACGCCGCCCTGCTCGAAAAAATGACCGGCACGGAGTCCTCGCGCGCCGCCAACATTGAAGAGGTTTGCGAAAAAATTCGCGCGGCCCTGCGGGAAGCAGACCTCGTCGGCGAGGTTTCGGGTCGGGCCAAGCACCTGTGGTCCATCCATCAGAAGATGAAGAAATCCGGCCGCGACGACGTCGATCAAATTTATGATCTCGTGGGATTTCGTGTCGTGGTGCCCTCGGTGCGCGACTGTTACGCAGCTCTCGGGGTCGTGCATTCGCGCTGGACTCCCGTGCCCGGGCGCTTCAAGGATTTCATCGCGCTGCCCAAGCCCAACCTGTACCAGTCGCTGCACACGACGGTGATTGGGCCGCGCTCGGACCGCATCGAGGTGCAGATCCGCACCAGCGACATGCACCACACCGCCGAGCACGGCATCGCGGCCCACTGGCGTTACAAAGAAAGCCAGCCACCCGGTGCTGCGGACGGTAAGGCGTTCGCGTGGTTGCATCAACTGCTGGAGTTTCAGCGCGACCTGAAGGATCCCACCGAGTTCATCGAGACGGTGAAACTCGACATGCTCGAGGAAGACGTCTTCGTCTTTACCCCCAAGGGTGACGTCAAGGCGCTCCCCAAGGGAGCGACGCCCATCGACTTTGCGTACGCGGTTCACTCGAAGATCGGCGATCGCTGCTCCGGCGCACGCATCAACGGCGTGATCGTACCGTTGCGGTATCAGCTCCGCAATGGCGACACCATCGACATCCTGACGTCGAGCACTCAAAAGCCTTCGACGGACTGGCTTAAATTCGTCACCACGAGCCGCGCCAAGGCGCGCATTCGCACTTACCTGCGCATCGAGCAGCGCGCGCGCGGAAAAAAAGTGGGAGCGGACCTCCTTGCGCGTGCCCTGCGCGCGCGCAACCACTCATTCGGCGCGGCGGAGAAGGACAACCTGCTCTTGCAAGCGGCGGCCACGTTGCGGGTCGGCGGCGCGGACGATCTGCTGGCGCTGGTGGGTTACGGCAAGGTGTCACCCGAAGAGGCTGCGCTGGCCGTCTATCCCCAGCTCGAAGAGAGCCCGGCTGTGACCCCTGGCGAAGTGGAGCCCGATCCGGGGACACTCCTTGCCCGGCGCGCTATTCGCAAATCAATCAGTGGGGTCCGGGTTCAGGGTGAAGCAGACTTCGTCGTGCGGTTTGCCAAGTGCTGCAGCCCAGTTCCGGGCGATTCGATCGTGGCGTTCATCAGCCGCGGGCGCGGAGTCATCGTCCACACGCGAGAATGCCAGAAGACGTTTGACCTGGATCCGGCGCGCAAAGTTGAAGTCGCATGGGACCAGGGCACCCACGCCCCGCGCCCCGTGACCCTGGAAGTTAGCTGCGAGGATCAGCCCGGAATACTGGCGGCCATCTCCCGTTGCTTCACCGACCACGGGGTCAACATCGCGCAGGCCAAGTGCAGGACAGTCGAACAGCGCGGGCGCAACACCTTCCAGGTCATGGTTGGACACGTCGATCAGCTCAAGCAGGTGACGAAGGCCCTTGCTGCACTGCCAGGCGTGCTCTCGGTCGAACGGGTTTGACGGGCGAACATGTTTGACGCCAGCACCGGGGCTTGCTAGACGGTTGTCCGCCATGGCATCGAACACGAGACAGACTTGGAAACGCCGCGTGCGCCAGCACGCGAACGCTGGCCGCAAGCGCAAGCGCCTCGAGAGCCGCAAGTCGACGCTTGCGAGCAGCGAACTGTTCGCCGGCATGGGCGAGCCTGGTCAAGCGGCCCCGGCAGCGGCAATCGCAGTCGCAGTCGCAGTAAAGGGCACCTCGGCATTGTTGTCTCGTGCGTAAGGTTCCGTGACGGGACGACCCACCAAGCGGGAGCCGGATGAAACTTTGCCCGACCTGTAAACAGAAGTACTCCGACGACGCCAACTTTTGCCCGCAGGAAAGCTGTGCAACCGACGGCGGCCCGCAGCGCCTGACGCCGGTGCAAGAGGCCCCTGCCGCGCGGTTCGAAATCCTGGGCAAACTCGGGGGGGATGCCTCTGGAGAAGTCTCGCGCGCCAAGGACACGCGCGGCGGAGCCGAGGTTGCCTACAAGGTCGTGTCCAGAGCGGCGCTGCCCGACGCGGACGCCGTGACGCGAGCCGAACGCGAATTCAAGCAACTGATCCGTGCCCAAAACCCGCACCTGGCAGCGATTGTCGATTGCGGCAAGACACCGGACGAGCGTTTGTGGGTGGCGATGGAGCTGTGCGCGGGCGAACCCCTTGACCGGCTGCTGAAACACGGGCCGCTGGCGTTCGACCGCGCGAAGTCCATCGTTGCGCAGGTCGGGCAAGCCCTGTTTGAAGCGCAAAAAGTCGGCGTGGTTCACCGCGACCTGGCGGCCAAGAACATCCTCGTCGCGGCGTCGAATGACGTGAAGCTGATCAACTTCCCGGTGGCCGTCCCCACCACGGACAAGGTGATGGGAGTTGCAGCGTACGTCTCGCCCGAGCAGGCGCAGGGCAAGCCCATTGATCAGCGATCAAACACCTACAGCCTGGCTGCGATTCTGTATCACATGCTGACGGGCGAAGCGCCGTTCCAGGCGGCGTCGCCGCAAGCGGTGCTCGATTTGCACGTGTCGAGTCCGCCGCTCGCGCCAAGCCAGCGTCGTCCGGAAGGGAATCTGCCGCCCGAGCTGGACCGGGTGATCCTGAAGGCGCTCGATAAGAACTCGAGTCGCCGCCACCTGACCTTGCGCCTGTTTCTGTCAGAAGTTGAGTCACTTGCCGCGCCTGCGGCAAATGCCACCAAGGATGCCGGCTTCGCCAAGACGATGTTGTTCACCGGCGGTCAGGCCGAGGTTCAAAATTTGGTGGCCAAAGCACTGGCAGCGAAGGGCGGCGGCGAATCCAGCGGCGCACAACCCGTGGTCGTGGCTCCGGAGAGGGCACCAGACCCAGTGCCGATGCCTGCACGCGCCATGGCGGCGACCGCGCTGGCCATGGCTGCGACCGCCCCGCCGCTCGCGGCCCCGGCGGCAGCCGCGAAGCCTGCGGCCCCGGCTGCCCCCGCGGCCCCAGCGCTCAAGCCAACTGAAAAGCCTGTGCCGGACAGGCCTGCCGCGAAGCCCGCTGGCGCGCAAAGTGGCGGTGCGTTTCGCGAGACCCTTTGGTTCAAAAAGGGCGACGTGGAGACCATGATCGCCGAAGCCAAGGCGAAAATGGTTGTCGGCGGCAAACCGGCGGAGGTGGGCGAGGTGGCAGCGGCGGTTGCCGTCGCTGAAGACATTCGTCCGCTCGAAGATCGCTACGTGGACGACGGATCCGTCAGCGTGGACGACCGCAAGAAATTCTCGCTGCGCAGTGGGGGCACCATGGCTGGTGCCCCCGCTATCTCCGCCCGGGTGACCGGCGAACGGATGAGCGAGAAGGAGATCCTCAGCGAGGTGAATGACGGGCGACGCACCCGGATCGTCGTGATAGTGGGCCTCCTGCTGCTCGTCGGTGTCATCGTTGTGTTCGCGATGCGCGGAAAAACGGAAGAAGCCCCGTCAGCGCACCCAGCGCCAGCTACCGAAGCCAAGCACGTGCCACCGCCACCGCCACCGCCACCCGTCGCGCCGACACCGACGTCGGCACCAGTGCCTGCCGCTGCCGCGCCCGCTGCGCCCGCTGCGCCCGCTGCGCCCGCGAAGCACTGAGAGCGTGTTTCAGTCCGACTCGATGAGGATTTTGACGGCTCGCGCTTTCCCCGCACGAATTGAATCGATGACGAGACCGGGTGCCCCGCGCAGCGCCTCAAACACGTCGCTTGCCAGTTCGGGCCGCTCGATGGACTTCCCGTTTACTCGAACCACGACGTCGCCCGAGCGCAAGTCGGCCAGAATAAAACAGGGCTCCCCAGACAGGATGGTCCGCAAGAGCCAACCCTTGAAGCGTCCCTTGTCGGGCTGCCGGACGACGTCGACGTTCCCCAGCCAGCGGCCGAGACCTGCGTCCACGGTTTGAATTACCGCGGATCGCCGCAACACGCCGGGACGCTTGAAAGCTTCGCAGGTCGCCGTTTTGGCGGGTGCCACCGCCGCATCTGGCACCGCAGCCGGCGGCACCGCTGCGTACAGCGGACCCGACGGAGGAGCGGGCGGGGCGGGCGGGGCGGAGGTCGCGGACGCACAGCCGCCCAGGAACCCGACCAGGGCCAGCACCGCGCCAGGCATGCGCTTCATCGAGCTTGTTCCAGCAAGCGATCGACGGCCGATGCAATCGCCCTCGCGACCTCGTCAACCGGGGGACGGCCGTCGACGGTCACCGCGTTCGGGGTGAGGGCGATGAGACGTCGATAATTATCGGCCACGCGGGCAAGGACGGCGTCCGCGTCGTATCGCTCCACCGGGCGCCCGGCGCCCGCCCGCCTGCGCGCCGCCTCGTCGATGGGCACGTCGACCAACACCGTCAGGTCGGGCACGCGCAGACTGCGGGGCAGGGTGGCGACCCAATCGCGATCAGCTTCCTCGGCCTGATAGGCCAGCGACGACAGGTGGTAGCGATCGGATACGACGTCAGTTTCCGTTGCAAGCGCTGGTTCGATCTCGCGCTGCAGGTGATCGAGTCGGTCGGCGGCAAACAGCAGAGCCATGGTTCGTCCATGAACCGACTCCTCATCTGAAATCCGATGTTGCCCAAGCAGGAGTTCGCGGAGCAGCCTGCCCACGGGGCCAGCGCTGGGCTCGCGGGTGGCGTGGGCGCGCCTACCCCTGTGCTGCAGGTGCCCTACCAACCGCTCGGTTTGCGTGGTGGTTCCGGCACCGTCGATTCCTTCAAGGACCACAAAGAGGGCGCGAGGGGCGTTCACGAACGCCTTCTCTACCATTGACTTGAACCCCGGCACCACAACGTCTATTCACGTGCAGGCGATGTTCTTTCAGCACCGCTTCGTGGCCGGGCCGCTGGCGTTTGCCGCGCTGCTGGCGCTTGTGTCCCTTCACCCAGGCTGTCGGCGCTCGCGCGAGGTGGCAGCCGCCCGCGACGCGGGTTCCCCATGGTCAGGCCGCACGGATTTGCTGTGCCGCGAACTGGAGGACAGTTGTCTGCTTTGCGCTGGCAAGGACAATGAGGCACCGCTATTGGATCCCGACGAGGTTCGGCCGATGCTGTGCGAGCCCAAGGATCCCGAAAACTGCGTCGAGTTCTGCTCGTCGGTCACTCCGGACTGCGCCGTGCCGTGGCGGGGCGAGCCGACGTGCGTGGTCGACTCCGAGCTGGCGTATCGAAGGGCGGTGTGGAACCGCGAGACGGCGGACCGCCCGGAGGTTGTTCTGGCGGGGCGCCTAGTCGATGAGGCTGGCAAGCGCGTCGAGAGCGCGAAAATCCGCGCCTGGTTGGGCAGGGGATCGGTCCTGACCCCGCTCGGCGATGAGACGTCCGGCAAGGACGGTACGTTTCGTCTGCGCCTGCGCACCGGCCCATGGACGTACACGTTGCGCATGAGCGCTCCCGGTCTTGCAAGCGAGTTCGTCGAACGCCTCAGCACCGAGCGCATCGATTCGCGCCCGGCAGCCGCCCCGCGGGTATTCCGCCTCGGGCCCGAAACGGTGATCCGGGGCCACGTGCTCAGTGCTGCAACTGGGAGTGCCGTGGTCGGAGCGCTGGTGCAGGCGGTGCGCAATCCCGAGGATGCGGTCGAGGTCAGCGAAGGCCACACCGGCGAAGATGGAGCCTTCACGCTGTCGGGACTCGAAGGAAAACGTTACACACTCCGCATTTCCAGGTTTGGCTGGCGGCCCCAGGTCGTCAAGGCACCGGTGCTCGCCCCGACGTCGCGTCTGACCATCAAGTTGTTGCGTTCGACGGTCATTCGAGGCGTGGTTCTCGACGCGGACGCCACGGGAGAGCCGAACGCGCTGGTCATCGCCGTACCATCAAGCGCGCCGGGGATGGCGAACTTTCCCATCACCTGGCGTTCGAAAACCGAGGGCCGCTTCGAACAGGATCGCTTCGCGCCCGGGACGTATTACGTGTGGGCCCGCCGTCGCGACATGCTGGTCTACCCGCCAACGAAAATCGATCTGGCCGATGGGGAAGAGGTCGAAGTCAAACTTGCGCTCACGCACAAGGGGGCCCGCCTGTCAGGCCGCGCGCTGCTCAAGGAAGAGGGCCCGCCGCAGGGGCGGGGTCGCGTGGTCCTGGTCAGCCGATCACCGCTGGCCTTCCCAAAGCCCGCCGTTGGTGATCTGGACGGCGAGGGCAATTTCAGCATCACCGGCGTGCTTCCCGGACGCTACACGCTGACGTTGCACAGCGGCGCGCGCAACATGGTCATCGTGTCAGGGCCGCGTGAGGTGGAGATCCCGATCGAACCCGGCAGCCAGGTGACATTGCCTGAACCGCTGATAGTACGTGCGCCGCTCGAAGACTAATCAATGCAGAACCCGGAAGCGATCAAAGCACTCGCGCAGAATGTAGCGGCCTTCCTCTTCGAAGCCGCGAAAGCGGATCGCCATCCCGGACACCGATCGGGTGACACCGCCACTCGAGTAGTTGATGAAGTAATGGTTTCTAACCTGGCCAAGCGCCACCACTTCGGCGCTCTGATTCGGCGTCAGGAAGCAAACCCGCACCGCGGCGCCGAGGGGCAGGGGCTCCCGCGTTTCCAGAAAAATGCCACCCTCCGACACGTTGCGTGCAACGCAAGGAATGTCGCCGAACAAGATCGATTCGACCCGAACCGGGAAAACTTTGTCGAATCGCAGGTGTTGCCGCTTGTCAGAGGCGGATCTGTTGGCGTCGGGGAAAGTGGTCGGCGTGCTCATGGGGCAAATGGTAGACCGTGTAGTGCGATGAAGTCAAAAAACCTACATGTCGCATTCCGTCGAACGGCCTCCCTTCCTGTGTTACTGTGTGCTGCTATTGTCGAGTGATAAGGCGCTGCGATTCCTGGAATGAATAACCGCTGGTTCGCCGCGATCGTGGCCGCGATTCTCCTCGTGCTTGCGCCCGGCGCGCGCGCGGGGAAGGTCGACGACCTCGCCAAGCCCTTGCTGGAAGACCGTAGTTACAAGGTTCGTCTCGCCGCCGCGCTGGCGCTGGGAAAGATCGGCGACCCAGCCGCGGTGGGCCCGTTGCAGAAGGCGCTGAGCGATAGCAACAAGACGGTGCGCGGCGTGGTGGCTCAAGCGCTGGGAAGGCTGGGGAGCCCGGAGGCGGTGCAGGGCCTGACCGACGCACAAAAGCGCGAGCAAGACCCATTCGTCCGCAGGGAAATTAGCAAAGCGCTGGCGCATCTGAGCGGAGGACCGAAGACGGTGCCCGGTTCCGACAAACGCGGCACGATTTTCCTGACGATTGGGCCATTCTCGGTCGGCACGCGGAACGTCGACAGCGAGGCGCTCGAGATCTTACGGGAGGCGCTCAAGCGGGAACTGGCGAAGCTCCCGGCGGTCACGTTTTCCGAGCACGGCAACGGCAAGCCGCCGACGCTGGGATTCCTGATCGACGGGCGCATCACGCGGCTCGACACCGGAATCGTCAGCGGTGCGACAGAAACCAACTGCGACGTGAAAGTGACCGTGGCCCGGTGGCCGTCCAAGAGCATCTTGCTATGGACCAGCGCGGGCGCTGCGGTTTCCGGCGGATCGCGCGCGCAAGACGAACGCAACGCGCGACGCGATTGTCTGGACGCATCCGCGGTTCAGCTTGCCGAAGATCTGACCAAATTTCTTCAGTCCCAAGGGGGATAGTGGATCGCACCAAGACCGCAGGAAAGAGGACGAACCGCATGAGCCCAGATACAGAACAACACCGGCCGGCCCCGCACAAACGCCGCCTGCGGAACTTCATGATCGATGTAGGACTTCAGTCGAAGTACACGGGCTTCATCCTGCTCGTGGCGATCTTCCTGAGCGCGGTCCTCGGATATCAAATCTACGAGGCAACTCAGGACACCACGAAGATCATCCAGATGGCCGGCCTGGTCGACCCGAGCATCGCCGCGGAGCTCGCGGAAGAGTTCAACCGCAACGATCGGGTCGTCTTGCTGAGCATCATTGGCTTCGGGGTCATCCTGGTCATGTCGACCGGCGGCGCCGGCATCTGGATCACCCACAAGGTTGCGGGGCCGCTGTTCAACATGTCCACGATGTGCGCCAAGATCCGGGACGGCAAGCTGGGCCCGAACCTGCGCGCGTTGCGCAAGGGCGATGAGCTACAGGACTTTTTCCTGGTCTTCCGCGACATGCATGAGGCGCTCCGGCTACGCCTGGCCGAGGACGTCACGGCACTTGCCGCGCTTGAGGCTGCCATCGCCGCCAACCCGTCCGCGGGGGCCAACCCGACCGTCCAGAACGCGCTCAACGAACTAAAGGCGCTGCGCGAACGCAAAGAGCAGAGCCTGGTTTCTTGATTCCCCGCAATCGGGTTTCGCCGTGGCAACGCAGGTAGATCGTGCCCGCATGATCGTAGTTGACAGAATATCCCTTATCGGACAAATGGCAGTCCGGGAGAATTCAGGGCGCGGCCGGGCTTGACCGCCATCGCCGGGATCTCTATATTTCGCGTTCACTTTCCCGGAGGCTCCGCGACCATGCTCAAGCCAGTTCAAATTCAGCGCCTCATGTTCCTGTTCGCGATTGCCGGCCTGTTCGCCGTCACTGCGGACTTCGCCTGCCTGAAGGACGTTTGCGCCGAAATGCGCAGCGGTGCCTACCGGACCGAGGCCGAGATTCGGGGCGAGAAGATCGAAACGCTGCGAGATGCCCTGGCACGCTCCGGCATCGAGCTTGACCAGGATCAGCGTGTGACGCTGGCGCGCAATGGGCAGTTGCTCGGTGTGGCCAAGGTGGATCGTCCAATCAAGCACCCGAACGGCGCCATCGAAATGCCCGCCGGATGGTTGCCGGAGATTCCCGAAGGTCACCCGTGGCGCCGCAAGCTCACGCCGACGGACGATGCGTTCTACTCGTACCTTGAGGAACGCGTCTTGAAGCCCAAGCTGTACGACCCTGAAAACCCGGAACATCGGCTCGCCGTTGAGGCCTACCTGAAGAAGCGGCAGTCGAGCTCGCCCGAATTTGTGGGCTGGACCTACGAGCCTCGCACCGAGTGCGAAAAAAAGGTCTACGACTCGGGCTGCAACACTTGCAGCGTCGACGGTGCCGGCGGCTCAAAGTAGCCCCAGCAGCGGCTTTCTAGGTTTCGGATGCGATGTAGGCGCGGGCCTGTTCTTGCCACGTGCCCAGCGTGTCGAGGCCGCGCATACCCAACATGCGTTTGTCCAGGATGGCGCGGCGCGGCCGCGCGGCCTTGAGCGAGAGCGCCGCGTTGGGCAACGCCTCGACGCGCGAGGCCGGAAGGCCCAACTCGGTGGCAACAAACAGCGCGTAGTCTGCCCACGTGGTTTCGCCGTGCGCGGTGCAGTGGTAGACGCCAAAGTCATTCGTGCGGCACAGCGCGGCCAGCACGCGGACCACGGGTGTCACCCAGGTCGGGGAGCCGTGTCGTTCTCGATCGGCGCGAATCGTTTCCCCGGCCCGCAGACGCCGCAGAATCGTCGACGGGAAGTTGCGGCCGCTGCGGCCGTACAGGCATCCAACCCGCACGACGAAGGTGCGCGCGCAGGCCGCCCGCGCGAGGCCCTCACCTGCCACCTTGCTGCGCGCGTACACGGACTGCGGCGCAGGCGGATCGAATTCATCGTAGGGGCGCGCCTGCTCCCCGTCGAAGACGAAGTCGGTGGAGACATGCAATAATTTTGCGCCCTGCCCTTCGCACGCGCGGGCCAAGTTTTCCGGGCCCAGCGCGTTGGCCCGATAACTCTCGTCGGCATGCGATTCGGCCCCGTCCACGTCGGTGTATGCGGCGGCGTTGAACACCGCGTCGGGACGATGTTTGCCGATCACTTCCCGCACAGCGTGCGCGTCGCCGATGTTGCACTCACCGTGTCCCAGCGACGCGACCAGCGAAAATCCAAACTCGGGCAATCCCGCGGTCAGCGCACGGCCGAGCATCCCCTGCCCTCCAAAAACAATCGCGCGCATGGCCGGTGTCAGACCTTCGGTGTACGCCCTGCCAGGGTGGCGCGCACGTCGGCCTCGTCCGCACGGGCCATCATCTCGATCAGTTCCTTGAACTTCACCTTGGGCGTCCAGCCGAGCTTGTCTCGGGCCCGCTGCGAATCTCCGAGCAGATGGTCGACCTCGGTCGGGCGAAAATACCGCGGATCAACTTCAACGAACTTTTGCCAATCAAGACCAAGGGTGCCGAACGCGACTTCGAGGCATTCGCGAACCGAGTGGGATTCACCGGTGGCGATGACGTAATCATCCGGCGACGACTGCTGAAGCATGAGCCACATCGCTTCCACGTAATCGCCGGCAAAACCCCAGTCGCGCTTCGCATCCAGGTTGCCGAGGTACAGCTTCGATTCCAGGCCATGTTTGATTCGCGCCGCCGCCCGCGTGATCTTGCGGGTGACGAAGGGAATGCCACGTCGTGGCGATTCGTGGTTGAACAGAATGCCGCAGCAAATGAACAGGCCGTAGGCTTCGCGGTAGTTCTGGCACACGTGGTGAGCAAAAACCTTCGCGCAGGCGTACGGACTGCGTGGCTCAAACGCCGTCTTCTCGCTTTGCGGCGGTCGCGCTCCGCCGAACATCTCGCTCGACGACGCCTGGTAAAAGCGCGTCTCCTTGCCGAGCTTGCGCAGCACTTCGAGCAACCGCAGGGTACCGATGGCCACCGTCGATGCGGTGTACTCGGGAACGTCGAAGCTCACGCGCACGTGGCTTTGCGCGCCGAGGTTGTAGATCTCGTCGGGCTTGATGTCCTCGGCGAGCGCGGTCAGCGAGCTGCCGTCCTCGAGATCGCCGTAGACCAGCCGTAGACGGTAATTCGCGGTGTGAGGATCCTGGTAGATGCCTTCGAGCCGCTCCGTGTTGAACGAGCTTGAGCGGCGAATGACACCGTAGACCTCGTAGCCTTTTGCCAGGAGCAGCTCAGACAGGTATGAACCGTCCTGGCCCGTGATCCCGGTGATGAGTGCCTTCTTGCTCACGACATGTTCCCTTTGCGCCGCTGTTCTTCGAAAAACGTGACCGTCTTGCGAATGCCGTCGGCGAAGCTGGTCTCCGCTGAAAAGCCGAAACGCTGCTTGGCCCTTGTGACATCAAGGCGACGGCGCGGCTGACCGTTGGGCTGGCTCGAGTCCCAGGCGAACGTCCCGCGAAATCCGGTCGCATCGGCGATCAACCGTGCGAGATCCTTGATGGCAATTTCCTGCCCGCTGCCGATGTTGACCGGATCGCTCGAATCGTAGCGCTCGGCACCGAGGACCAACCCGCGCGCCGCGTCCTCGACGTAGATGAATTCGCGCGTCGGAGTGCCGTCTCCCCACAGAACGACCTCGGACTGACCCGCGTCCCGCGCAACGACGCACTTGCGAATCATCGCCGGGATGACATGCGATGACTTGAGATCAAAGTTGTCGCGCGGGCCGTAAAGGTTGACTGGAAACAGGACAATGCTGTTCATGCCGTACTGATCGCGATACGCCGCCGATTGCACCAGAAGCAACTTCTTGGCGATGCCGTACGGAGCATTGGTTTCTTCGGGATAGCCGTTCCACATGTCGTCTTCCTTGAACGGCACGGGAGCAAACTTTGGATACGCACAGATGGTCCCAGCCACGATGACCTTCCCGACCTTGGCGAGGCGGCATTCTTCCAAGAGCAGCAACCCCATGGCGGCGTTCTCGAACAAGAACAGACCGGGGTTTTCGCGGTTCGCGCCGATCCCGCCAACGCGGGCGGCCAGGTGAAACACCACGTCAGGGCGCCGATCGGCCAGCAGGCGGCGGCAGGCGTCGCGGTCAACCAGGTTGTAGTCACGGCTGCGCGGCACGAAGACATCCGTCACGCCCCGGCTGCGCAGGACATCCACCACGAAGCTGCCGAGAAAGCCCGCGCCTCCGGTGACAACAACGCGACGGCCGACCAGAGGAGAAGTCGTCATCGTGGGGGTTTCTTGCTCAAGGATACCCCGTCGCGCAAGCTTTTCCGTCCGGCAACCACTTCCAGCGCCAGGGCACCGAGTTCCGCGATGGTGGCTTTTGCATCCTCGGGGCGGCGCGAAACGCCCCCCGGATTGACGGTGCCGCCGAACGTGGTGACCAAGAAGATGCGCAAGACCTCGGGCTTTTCAGCGGGAAACTCCGTGCCGTAGATTTCGATCAGGTCGACGAGGTCGTGCGGCACCTGGCCGCGCAGCACCGCCCTGGCCCACGCACCAAGAAGTTTGGCGGTGAAGTTGCGAAACGGGCCCAGAACGGCCGCCGGGCTTACACCTTCGGGTAGTCGCCCCGGCGCTAGCGGGACGTAGAAATCCTTGGGTGCCACGCGCTGGGCGACGCCCCTCGACTGGGCCATGCGGTAGATCACCGTGGCCGCCACGCCGGGATGGTTGAGCAGCGACTCGGCATCGCGCAGATCGCTGCCGACGCTGTCGAGCACGAAGCGGTTTTCCCGGATGTCGGCGAAGGTGGCGCGCTGCTCAGCCGTTCCAGCGGTCGAGGGCACCCCGCTCATCGGTCCGCGCTCCGTCCGCCATTCGCGCGCGATGACTTCGATGGCCATGCGAAACGCGGTGACGAGCAGGTCGCGATCGGCGGTTGCCCCGGCCGTCACCATGGATACCGCGTGCGGGGCGAGCAAGGCAGATACGGTCTGAGCCAAGGCTTGATCGTCCGCGTAGCCTGCGGGCAGGCCGAGCCATGGCAGATCCGGGTGCTCGACCGGAGCGCCGAGCCAGCGATGCACGGCAAGGCCCCTCGAAAAGCCTGGCGTGGGTACACCAATCACGACGCACAGAGGTTCGGTGGCCAAACGACGCGCCGCCGCAGAGAAGCGCTTTGCGCCGACGTCCATTTCGCGCACCAGTTGCTTGGCGAGATAGAGCGTGCGGACCATCTCCGAACCAAAGCCACTCTCGAACAGCTTGCTGGCAGGTGTCCCGCGCTCGTCGGACAGGCCCAGCGGTTTCAAGACCGGCAGGGCGTTGGGTGCCGACTTGGTGCCGTCCGTCCAGAAAAGCAAGTACGAATCAGGCGAGCCCATCGGCTCGTCCGCGCTCGGCCCGCACCCCACAAGCAAGAGCAAGAGTTGACTCAAGCATCCAACCGTGACGGCGCGGTGCATTCTGTGACCCCGGCCTGACTCGAACAGGCTACCTACGGTTTAGGAAACCGCCGCTCTATCCGCTTGAGCTACGGGGCCGCATGGCTGACGCCGTATCTTTACCATGCGTGTCACGCCGCCGCACCCGGCCACGCCTCGACCTCGGCCCGCAATGTCATCAACGGAAGCGCACCGTGCCCGAGCACGAGATCGTGGAACGAACGGATATCGAAGCGACGCCCGAGGCGAACCTCGGTTTCGCGGCGCAGGCGTGCGATTTCAAGTTGCCCGATCTTGTACGCCAGCGCCTGCCCTGGCCAGGAGATGTACCGATCGACCTCGTTGTGGATGTTGTTCTCGGCCAGCACCGTGTTGTCGAGCATGTACTGCACCGCACGCGCGCGCGACCAGCCCATCGCGTGAATGCCGGTGTCGACCACCAAACGGCTACAGCGCCAGGCGTCGAAGCTGAGCATGCCCATTCGGTCGAGGTCGGAAGAATACAGACCCATTTCATCGGCCAGGCGCTCGCTGTAAAGCGCCCAGCCCTCGACGTATGCGGTCACGCCCGCGTGCTTGCGAAACTCGGGTAAAAAAGATCGCTCTTGCCCGAGGGCGATCTGCGTGTGGTGTCCGGGCACCGATTCATGAAACGCGAGAACCTCGGCCTCGAACCGCGGTCGCGTCTGCGGCGCATAGGTGTTGATGAAGTAAGTTCCGGGCCGGCTGCCGTCCATGGCGGGCTGCCGGTAATACGCGATCGTCGTGTCCTTTTCCTCGAACGGCTCGATGCGCAGCACGCGGCAGGGCGTGCGCGGCAGGCACCCGATCCACGCCGGCAATACGGCTTCGGCGCGAGCCAACGCAGACCTGGCCTTGTCTTCGACTTCCTCTCTCGTCGTGAAATACAGCGACGCATCGGAACGCATGCGCTGTTGAATCTTCGCCAGGTCGGGCGTGCCAAAGAAGCGCGCGCCGAGTTCTTGCATTTCGCTGCGAACGCGAGCGAGCTCGTCCAGGCCGATGCGGTGAAGCTCGGTCGGCAGCAGCGTCAACGTCGTGTGGGCGACCGCAAGACGCGCGTAGTTTTCGAGGCCACCACGGGTGTGAAGCAGGCCCGCGTGCGCGTCGTCGCGCGCAACCGGCAAAACTCCATCCCTGAGAAAATTGCGGTAGCGGACAAACGCCGGTCGAATCTCATTCTGCACGACATCGGCAAGGCCGTCCCGGAAGGAGGTGGCTGCGGCGGTTTCCCAGTCATCGAGTGCATGTTTCGCGGGAAGCATCAGCGGCCAGTCAGCCGCCGACAGCGCCAGCAGTTCATCCATCTGGCGCACAACACGGCGGACGTTCCCCGCCGGTGCGACGTTGCCGTTCGCGAGCGCGCGCCCCAGGTTGGCCGTGCGTTGATCGATGTCGGCCCCGATCTTGCGCCAGCGCGCCAGCAGTGCCATCCCCTCCCCCTGCGTCTTGAACGTCTGAAGGGACGCCAAGTTTTGGAATAGCACCTGCGGCCCCTCGCGCGCATCGACCGTCCAATCTGAAAGTCCACATTCCCGATGGGTCAGATCGGTTTCGATCTCTCGCGCCAGCGATGCGCGGGTGATTCGGTCGTTGGATGGAAGGCCCTGGACCGCCGTGGCGTTGACCCTGGCGAGCAGGCCGCGAAGGCGCAAGATCTGCCGGGCGTCCGATGCGGGCGACAGGTCAGGCATCTCGGCGTCGCGGCGCCGATCACCGAGCAGCGTGGCCTCGATCGGATCGGCGGCAAGGCGCTCCTCCCAGTATTCGCGGGCCAAAGCAGCGATGGCCGAGGTCGTCATGGCGCTGGCTTTCGCAACGCTTGCACCACTCGAATCCCCATCAGCACCGCGAGCACACCGGCGTAAATGAGAGGATCGAGCAGGTCCGCCTTGACCCGCCAGATGAAATGCACGATCGCCGCCACCGCAGCGACGTACACGAGGCGGTGCAGCCGTTTCCAGCGCACGAAGCCAAGCCGTTTCACCATCTTGTTGGTTGACGTCACGGCCAGGGGCAACAAGATCATCAACGCGAAGAATCCCACCGTCATGAACTTGCGCTTGACAATGTCCTTCCAGATCTCGTCCCAGTCGAAATACTGGTCGGCACCGATGTACACGAGGAAGTGGACCAGCGCGTAGAAGAATGTCAGCAGGCCGAGCATGCGCCGGATGCGCATCTGCCACGTCCATCCCAGCACGGTCTTGATGGGCGAACACGCGAGCGACGCGAGCAACAGGATCAGGGTCCACAGGCCGACCTGGTTCAGCCCGGTCGCGATCGGATTCGCCCCCAGCGCGCCAAGAAAAAAGCGCGCGCCAATGACCGCCAGCGGCACCAGACCGAGCACGGCCGTCACCGGCTTGAGCCAGCGGTACGGCTTCCTGCTGGCACCGGATGCGTCGCCCACGGCTAGAAGAATTTCTTGGGGTCCATCCCCTGGTACAGGTGGGCAACCTCGGTCGCGTAGCCGTTGAACGGCAGCGTCTTGCGTTTCAAAAACTCGCCGATGCGCCGTTCACGCGCCTGGCTCCAGCGCGGGTGATCGACATCCGGATTCACGTTGGAATAAAAGCCGTACTCATTCGGGGACGAAACATTCCAGGCCGTCGGCGGCGGTTTGGCGACGAAGCGTATTTTTACGATGCCCTTGATTCCCTTGAATCCGTACTTCCAGGGGACGACAAGTCGCATGGGTGCGCCGTTCTGGTTCGGAAGAACGCGACCGTACAGACCGACGGCCATCAAGGTCAAAGGATGCACCGCCTCGTCGATGCGCAACCCCTCCACGTACGGCCATTCGAGCACCGGGCGACGTTGCCCTGGCATCTGCTCGGGTCGATGCACGCTGGTGAAAGCGACGAACTTGGCGTTCGCCGTCGGCTCGACCAGCTTGACCAGTGCGCCGAGCGGGAACCCGACCCACGGGATCACCATCGACCATGCCTCGACGCAGCGCAGGCGGTAGATCCGCTCTTCCAGCGGAAAAAGCCTGAGCAGCTTGTCGAGCTCAAACGTCTGCGGTTTTTTTACTTCGCCTTCGACCGCGACTGTCCACGGCCGCGTCTTCAGGGTGTGCGCGTTCTCGGCCGGGTCGCTCTTGTCGGTGCCGAACTCGTAGTAGTTGTTGTAGCCCGTGACGTCCTTCCACGGCGTTTGCGGTTCGTCGACGCGGTACGGGCCGCCCTGCTTGACGCCGGGCAGTTCAGCGGTCAATCGAGTGGCCCACGCCGGCGGCGCTCCGGCCCATGCGGGTGCCGCGGCACCCAGCCCCAGTGCCGCGCCGCCCCCAAGAGCGAGCCCACCCTGCACGAACGCGCGCCGGTGGAAGTACCAGGATTCGGGGGTGATCTCGCGCGCCGGGATTGGCTTTCCGAGGTCTTTGTTCATGTTAGGCCCACCAGTGTAGCGGCGATGTTGACATGGATCGCGGCATCATGATCAGGCAAGTGGGGATCACCGCAGCGGTGGCAATTCCTGCAACGGATCTTGCGGCACCTGACCGCGCCGGACTTCAAAGTGCAAGTGCGGCGCGGTGGCGTGCCCGCTTTGTCCGACGCGCGCAATCGTTTGCCCGGTGGCAACTCGGTCACCGGTTCGCACGAGCAGCACCGAGCTGTGTGCATAAACCGTCAACAGATCCGCATGGTGGCCAAGCACAACCATGTTGCCGTAGCCGCGGATGGCATCCCCGGCGTACAGGACAGTTCCTTCCCTGGCGGCGAAGATGGGTGTCCCCGTCGCTGCACCAAGATCGATGCCTTCGTGCGGGCGTCCTTGGCGCTGTCCAAAGGCGGAGGTCAGCCTGGGCGCAGCAAGCGGCCAGCGCAATCCCCCCGGCCCCAGCGCCTCGGGCGCTGCCACCGGTGCCGTCCAGCGGCCCGCGGGCGCGGCCCTCGCGCGGGGCGGTTCGGTGATCGTGGAACGTCCCGACTCGGCCAGCGTCGGGCGCGACAACCCCCTGGGATCGAGCAGAAACACCAACTGTCCTGGCCGCAACTTGTCTGTCCGCCGCAGGCCGTTGATCTCGAGCAGATCCTCCAGCGGAACTCCGGTGCGCGCCGCGAGGTCCGCCGGTGTTTCGCCCTCGACGACGGTGTGCCACGATCCCGGCGGATCCGTCGCGTGCTGCGGCAGTCCGGACGTGCCGCATGCACCAACGACCAGGAAACCAACCAACGCACCGAAGACTTGCAGCCGCAGCATCAAGCCAGGCTCCGTCAGGCAAAGGCGCTGAAATCCTTGAGCTGCCAGGCCGACAAGGGGGCGATGAGCCCGCGATTCGACAGGTCCAGGCTCATGGGCGTCACCGACGCGCGTCCCGCCTGCACCGCCGCCAGGTCGGAACCTGGTTCATCGGCCGACTGCGCCTCGGGTCCGCCAATCCAGTAGTAGTTGCGCCCGCGCAGATCCTGGCGTACGTCCACCATGTCCCGGTAGACGCGCCGACCGAGAAACGTGACTTCGTAACCGCTCACGTCACCCGATGGCAGGTTGGCGTTCAGCACGGTCCCGGTAGGCATTGCGGTGGCCCCGCGCTGCAGGACTTCGCCCGCCAGGCTGCCCAGAAACTTTGCCGCGTGCTCGAAATGCTGTGGCTTGCGCCGCTCGAGCGAGATCGCGATCGCCGGAACGCCGCGCAGCGCACCCTCAGCCGCCGCCCCGACGGTGCCCGAGTAGAAGACGTCTGATCCGAGGTTGTAGCCATTGTTGATGCCCGACACGACCAGGTCGGGCTTGCGCGGCACCAGATGCAACAGCGCAAGGTACACGCAGTCCACGGGGGTTCCGTCGATGGAGAAGACGCCCGGACGGATCTCGTCGGCGCGCAGCGGACGATCGAGGCTTATCGAGTGTGCCGTCGCGCTGCGCTCGCGATCAGGTGCCGCCACGATGAGGTCGCCGAGCGCGGCAAGCACCGCTTCGGCCGCAGCAATTCCATCGGCAGCAAGACCGTCGTCGTTGGACAGCAATATCAGAGGCCTGTCAGCCATGGAAGGTCGCGTGTCTCCCGTTGTGATTGTCGGGGCGACTGGATTTGAACCAGCGACCCCCTGTCCCCCAGACAGGTGCGCTAACCAGGCTGCGCCACGCCCCGAACTTGCGTGTTTCTAGTCGTCGGCCAGTCGTATCAGATCTTCGATTCCTTCCTTGAGTTTTTCGAGCGTCACCTTGCTGATGTCGGGCGGCGGCAACACAGGCGCTGGCCCCTCGTCGTGGCCCAACTCCCGCAGGCGCTGCCGTGCCCCCTCGATGGTGAAGCGCTGCTCGTATAGCAGATCCCGCACCTTGAGCAACAGTTCGACGTCCTTCTTGCGGTACAAGCGCTGCTTGGACTTGGTCTTCTGCGGCCGCAGCGAGCCGAACTCCGTTTCCCAGTAGCGCAGCACGTAGGGCTTGACGGCACACAACTTGGCCGCCTCGCCGATCTTGAAGAACGGCTTGTCGGGGATGCCGTTCTCGTCTACCGGAACCTGAAAGCGTCGCGCCACTGCGTCTTTCCGGGCACCGCCGCCCTACCCGTTCAGCGCGTTCTTGAGCAACTGGCTCGGCTTGAACGTCAGCACCCGGCGGGCGCTGATCGTGATCTCTTTGCCGGTCTGCGGGTTGCGTCCGGCGCGCGCTTTCTTGTCCCGGACGACGAAGTTGCCGAATCCCGAAATCTTGATCTTCTCGCCGCGCTCGAGCGTTTCCTTGACGGTGTCGAAGACAGTCTCGACGACGTCCGCTGCTTCCTTCTTGGAGAAGCCGCCGACCTTCTCGTGGACCATCTCGACTATGTCGGCCTTCGTCATGGGTTCCACGTTAAACGCGCCACCCAGCGGATGTCAAAGGGTTACGGGTATTTACAGGATCGGAGAGGCCCCGTTGTCAACGCACTTCGATGGCGTGCCGGGCCTGCAAGGCGAGGACCACGCGTGCGTGCGCCACGTCAGCCTCCACGTCCGTCAGCGTCCCCCCAGCCGAACCGTAAGTCATGGTCCACAGCATGCCCTTCTTGCCCGCGGGCACGTGCGCAGGCTCGCGGAAGTCTTCGAGCACGGCAACCGCGCGCAGCAGTGGTTCCGCAGCAGAGAAAAACGCCGCTTGCAACGTTGCCGCAGGGACTTCGCTTTCGACCCAGAAGGAAATGTCGCGCGTCACTTCGGGAAAGCGTGGCGGCGGAACCGCGCGCACAACGGCCCGAGCGGCGAAGAGGGCTGCAACGTCCACTTCGAAATAGAAGGTGGCCGCCGAAAGGCCAAGCTGCGGTGCCACGCGCGGATGAAGTTCACCGACCAGACCGATGGTCCCCCCGGCACGGCGCACGGTGGCGGACACGCCCGGGTGCAGGAATGGCGCGGCGCCCGCCGGCTCGAACGTGGCGTCGGTGATGCCGCAGCCCGCGAGTAGCCGCTCGAGCACGCGCTTGGCGTCGAAGAAATCCAGTGCAGCGCCAGGCTTGAGCCAGCCAGCTGCGCTGCCGCAAAGCAGTCCCGCGGCCACTTCTCGTTGAATCGAAGGTTCGCGCTGGCCCGGTGGCGCGCGGTGCACGACCGGACCAACCTCGAACATGCGCGCATCTGAGATGCCGCGATCGACGTTGCGCGCCAGGGCGGCTGCGAGGCCAGGAAGCAGCGACGTCCGCATGACGTCGTAGTCGGTCGAGATCGGATTTTTCACGACGATGCCATCCCGCAGGTAGTTGCTGGCATCCGCGTCGGGTGCGGCACCAGCGATGGCCTGCAGGCTCGCGCGCGAAACGAATCCCCACGTCGCGACCTCCGACAGGCCCTGCGCGGCGAGTAAATCGCGCGCGCGATCTGCCGCAGCCTCGGGATGTGGGCGGCTGTCCGCGTTGGCGACGACCAGCTGCGCTTGTGCCGGTTGCGTGTAGTGCCCGCCAAGACGCAGCACCTCCTCGATCAAATCCTCGGGGATGGTCAGATCCGGTCGCCGCGTTGGGATCGTCGCAACCAGAACTGCGGCGGCGGCGGTGCCTTCGACCTGCGCGGGAATGCCAATCGATTCGAGCGCCGAGCGCGCGTCCGCCATGTCGATTGTTTTGCCGGCCAGTCGCTGCAAGCGCGCGGCGGGCAATCGAATCGTCGCGGGTTGCGGCGGTGCTGGATAACGGTCGACGATGTCTTCGCTGAGCGCGCCGCCGCCCAGCCGCACAAGCAGCGCAGCCGCCTGCGCGGCTGCCGCGGGAACGCCTTCGGGGTCGACGCCGCGTTCAAACCGATACGACGCCTCCGACGACAGGCCCATGCGCCTGGACGTTCGCCTGATGCTCGTCGGATCGAACACCGCAGCTTCCAGAAGCACGCGCTTGGTCGCTGGGCCAACCTCGGTCCGTGTACCACCCATGACCCCCGCGATTGCGATCGCTCCCCGGTTGTCGGCGATGACGATGTCGCCTGGAGCAAGCGTCCGGACGACACCGTCGAGCGTGGTCATTGGTTCGCCCGCTTGCGCGCGGCGCACCTCGATGGACCCCTCAACTTTGTCGAGGTCGAACGCGTGCAATGGATGCCCGGTTTCGAGCAAGACGAGATTCGTCACGTCGACCAGGTTCGAGATGGAGCGAAAGCCGCAATAGCCAAGACGCAAGCGTGTATGCAGTGGACTTGGGCCAACCGACAGGCCGGTGACGACGCGCGCGTGGTAGCGAACGCAGCCTGAACCGGCCGCCAGACGGACGTCGGTGCTGGCTTTTTCGGTCGCCATCACCAAAGACGTCGGTGCCGGGCGATTGCGCTGAACTAAAAACGCCGCTGCCAGCTCGCGCGCGATGCCCCGGTGGGAAAGCGCGTCCGGCCGATTGGGGGTGACGTTCACTTCGAGTACGTCGTCCGCCACGCCGAAGTGCTGAACAAAGTCCGCGCCTGACGGTGCCGTAGGCGACAGAATAATTATTCCGTCACCCTGCTCGCTCAGGCCAAGCTCAGGCTCGCTGCACAGCATCCCGGGCGACATCACGCCGCGAACCTCTCGCGCCTCGATCGCCATGCCTCCCGGGAGCCGTGATCCAGGTTGCGCCCAGGCCACGGACGCCGTTCCCGGAGCGGGCACGTTCGGCGCGCCGCATACGACGTCCTCTTCGCGCTCGGCGGCGCGCACGCGCACGATGCGCAACTTGTCGGCACCTGGATGCGGCTTGATGCCCAGCACCTCGGCGACCACGACTCCGGAAAGGTCCGCACCCTTGCGGTCGACGCTTTCCACCTCGAAGCCAAGCGACGTCAACGCGGCCGATATCTCCGCGGTCGTGCGGCCCGCGATCTCGGGCAGCAATTCCAGCAACCAGTTCTTCGAAAGCTTCATCGCGGGTTACCCGTCCGACGAAAACTGGCGCAGAAAACGCAAGTCATTCTCGTAGAATAGGCGAAGATCCGTCACGCCATACTTGAGCATCGCCATGCGCGACAGGCCCATGCCGAAAGCGAAGCCGGTCACGTCGTGCTTGTCGTAGCCCACGGCGGCGAACACATTGGGATGGACCATCCCGCAGCCGCCGATTTCGAGCCAACCCGACGACTTGCACAGGCGGCAGTTGCTCCGCTTCGGATCGTTCCCCTCGCAAACGAAGCACGATGCGTCGACCTCGGCCGACGGTTCGGTGAAGGGAAAGAAGCTCGGGCGTAGCCGAATTTGCGTGGCCCGGCTGAAGAAGCGACGCACGAACGTGATCAGGGTCGCCTTCAGGTGCTCGAAGCTCACGTCCTTGCCGACGCACAGTCCTTCGACCTGGGGAAACATCGGCGTGTGGGTGGCGTCGTCGTCGCGGCGAAAGACATTGCCCGGAGCGATGATCTTCACCGGCGGCGGCCCGTCCAGCATGGTGCGGATCTGCACCGGCGAGGTGTGCGACCGCAGCACGCCTCCCCCCTCGACGAAAAACGTATCCTGCATGTCGCGCGCGGGGTGGTCCGGCGGCGTGTTAAGCGCGTCGAAATTATTCCACTCGGTCTCGATCCACGGCCCGGTGCGGACCTCGTAGCCAAGCTGCCCAAAGATGCCCTCGATCTGCCGCCGCACCAGCGTCAGAGGATGCAACGTTCCCTGCGCCCCGCCCCGCCCCGGCAACGTCACGTCGATCGTGCGCCGGAGGTCCGCTGCAACGGCGGCCTCCAAAAGGGCTGCCAGGCGCGCGTCTTGTTGCGCCTCGATGCTGGCCTTGGAGCGGTTGGCCGCCGCACCGACAGCGGCGCGGTCTGCCGCCGGGATCTTCCCCAGCAGCTTCATCAACTCGGACAGGCGGCCCTTTTTGCCCAGGTAGCGCGCCTGCGCCGCGCGCAGATCCTGCTCGCCGCGCAGATCGGCGATCTCGGCCTCAAACGCTCCCCCAAGCCGATCAAACTCGGCGATCAGGGAAGCGGCGTCAGCAGCCCCGGTCACGCCGCTTTGGCTGTCTCAACGATCTTCTTGAAGGCCCCAGGATCGCTGATGGCCAGGTCCGCAAGGATCTTGCGGTCGAGAGCGATGTTGCTCTTGGCGAGCGCGCCGATGAGGCGCGAGTACGACACGCCGACCTCGCGCGCCGCCGCGTTGATGCGCGCAATCCACAAGCCGCGGAAGTCGCCCTTGCGCTTCCGCCGGTGGAACCAGGCGTAGCGCCACTTGCGGTGAACCGCTTCGACTGCCGCTTTCCACAGTTTCGAACGCCCGCCGCGGAAGCCCTTGGCGTGCTTCTGGATGCGGGCTCGACGGTGACGGGACTTGTAACCACCTTTGGCGCGAGGCATGGGTCGGTGCTCCTAATGCGTGAAAATCAAAGTCCGTAGGGAATCATCGCCCGGATCTGGTGTTCCTGGGTCTTGTGGATGTAGCCGCCCTTACGCAGCTTTCGCTTCACGCCCGTCCTCTTGTTGGAAAGGCCATGGCGCAGGAAGGCGCGCTTGCGCTTGATGCGGCCACTGGCCGTCAGCTTGAAGCGCTTCTTCACGCTGCTGTTCGTCTTCATCTTGATCTTGGGCATTGCGAGGCGCGCAGTATAGCCATCCCGGTTCCCAAGGCAAGCCAACGGTTCACGCGGTGAATCTACGCCTTGCTGGGCGCGGCCGCCGACTCTGGCGCCGCAGGTGCGACCGGCACCGCGCCCGGACCGTCGATCGGGCGCTTGACGAGGCCCGCCTTGGGACCGATCAGCAGGACCATGCGCCGACCTTCCATGGATGCCCGCTGCTCGACGGTCGCGATGTCGGCGAGCTGCTTCATCATGGTGTTGAGCATCTGATCGCCGGTTTCCGGGTGGACGATCTCGCGGCCGCGAAACACCACGACCAGTCGGCACTTGTTGCCCTCGCCCAAAAAGCGGCGGATGTGCCGCACCTTGAACGCGATGTCGTGATCGTCGGTCTTCGGGCGAAGCTTGATTTCCTTGGTGATGACGTTGGTCTGGTTCTTGCGCGAGTCTTTCTCCTTCTTGGACAGCTCGTACTTGAACTTGCCGAAGTCCATGATGCGGCACACCGGCGGCGCGGCGCGCGGGTTGACCTCGACGAGATCGAGGCCGAGTTCGTCGGCCATGCGCTGCGCTTCCTGGGTGGTGATGATGCCGACTTGCGCACCGTCGGCACCGATGACGCGAACCTCGGGCACGCGGATGCGGCGGCCCACGCGGTAGTTATCGGCACCACTTGGCGGCGGTGAATAGTTGGATCGTGCGATGGTCTTGTCTCCTGCTTGGGTTTACGGCGCGGCCCCCGGAATGGGGACCGTCGCTTCCGCTGCCAGCCGCGATGCGATCTCATTGATCGACACGGCGGGCAACTGCTGGCCGTCGCGCATGCGCGGCGAGACGGTGCGGGCTTCCTTGTCTTTTTCCCCCACCACCAGCATCGTCGGAATTTTTTCCACCTGCGCGCGGCGGATCTTCGCACCGAGCTTGTCGGCGGCCAGATCGGCATCGGCGCGCAACCCGGCGCCGAGGAGCACGTTCAACACTTCCTGCGCGTAATCCTCGGCCTTGGCGCTGACGGACACGACGCGCACCTGCACCGGCGCAAGCCACGCCGGGAACGCGCCCGCGAAGTGCTCGACCAGCACGGCGACGAAGCGTTCGACCGAACCCAGCAACGCGCGATGAATCATGACCGGCGGCTTGCGCTGCCCGTCCGAATCGACGTATTCGAGGTCGAAACGGCCCGGCAACTGGAAATCGAGCTGGAAGGTGCCGCATTGCCACTCGCGTCCGATGGCGTCCTTGATCTTGAGATCGATCTTGGGGCCGTAGAACGCGCCGCCGCCATGGTCGACGTCGAACGGGTGGCCCGTCGATTCGAGCACGCGGCGGATGGACGCCTCGGCGCGGTCCCAGTCCAGGACCTCGCCCATGAAACTCTCGGGGCGAGTCGACAGGGACAGCTTGATGTCCTTGAACGCAAAAACGTTGAGCAGGTCGAAGGCGGACTGCACGCACTGCCGCATTTCTTCTTCGATCTGGTCGGGGCGCACGAACAGGTGGGCGTCGTCCTGGGTGAAGCCGCGGACCCGCATCATCCCGTGCAAGACACCCGAACGCTCGTAGCGGTACACCGTGCCAAGCTCGGCGTAGCGAACCGGCAGATCTCGGTACGAGCGGAGCTGTGATCGGTATATCGCGATGTGGAACGGACAGTTCATCGGCTTGACGAGATAGCGCTGCCCTTCCAGTTCCATGCCGCCGAACAGGTTTTCTTTGTAGTGCGCGAGGTGGCCGGACTTTTCCAGCAGTTGCTCGCGTGCGACGTGCGGCGTGTACACGGGTTGATAGCCGCGCCGCAAGACTTCACGGCGGATCAGATCCTCCACGATCTGCCGCACCATGGCGCCCTTCGGGTGCCACAGCACGAAGCCCGGTCCAACCAGGTCGTCCTGCGAGAACAGGTCGAGTTCGCGGCCAAGCGTCCGGTGATCGCGTTTCTTCGCCTCTTCGAGGCGGTGCAGGTGTTCCTTCAGTTCGTCCTGCGATGGAAACGCCGTGCCGTAGACCCGCTGCAGCTTGGGGTTGCGCTCGTCGCCGCGCCAGTACGAGCCGGCAAACGACAGCACCTTGAACGCCTTGATGTCGCTGGTGCGCTGCACGTGCGGGCCGCGGCACAGGTCGACGAAGTCGCCGTGCCCGAACAGCGAGATCTCTTCCGTTTCGGGAATCGATCGCAAGATCTCGACCTTGTACGTCTCGCCCAGCTTCTCGAACATCGCCAGCGCCTCGTTGCGCGAGATGCCCGTGCGCACGAAGGGCAGATCGGCGGCGACGATCTTCTGCATCTCGGTCTCGATGCGTTCGATGTCCTCGGGCGAAAACGGCTCGGTGTCGAAGTCGTAATAGAAGCCAGTCTCGATGGACGGACCAATGGTCACCTTGGCCCCCGGGCGCAGACGGCGAACCGCGTCCGCCATCACGTGGGAGGCCGAGTGACGCATCCGCGACAAGGGATCGTCGGGCACGTCCCCCTTGTCTCGCGGACGAACCGCGGACCGTTCTTCTCTGCTTGCCTGGCCGTTCACGAGTTTCTCAACCGGACACGGCCAGGTCGCGTAGGCACGGGCGGGATTGAACCGCCGACCCCCACCGTGTCAAGGTGATGCTCTTCCACTGAGCTACGTGCCTGGGTGTTTCCAATCAGGTCGGCTACGTTAGATATCGTGACGGCGGTGTCAAGGCTTCGTTGCATTTTTCGTGTTCTTTTTTTCGCGGCGGCGCGGTGTGGCATTGCCGCGCCTTCCCGACCTCGGCGTCGCCTTCTAGATCGCGCGGGCGACGGCAGCAACGCGAACGTCCGACGCGCCGGCGTCGATCAAGGTGCATGCGCACGCATCAAGGGTGGCTCCTGTGGTCATCACGTCGTCGACCACCAGGAACGACAGGCCGCGCGCGACGCCTGGTTTGCTCAAGGCGAATGCGCCACGCACCCGGTCGCGTCGGACTTGCGGCGATTCGTGTCCAAGCGCCGGGGTGTCCGTCACGCGGCGAAGCACGTCGACCCACAGGGCCGGCTGCGGCAGCGACCGGGCCGGTTCTGCACTGCGCGCCTCGTCGCGCGCGCTCCACAGCAGATCAAGCGCCTGGTTGAAGCCCCGCTGCCGCAAGCGTCGCGGGTGCAGCGGGACTGGTAGAACAACGTCCACACCAGCCGTTGCCGCGGAAACCAGTGCCGGAGCCAAGCTTTTTCCCAGGCCCCGCGCGACTTCACGGTGTCGGCCGTGCTTGAGGCGCAAGACCGCCTCGGCGACCACGCCGCCGTAGGCCAGAGGCGCGAAGGCGCGGGAGAACCGAAACCGCGACGCCGCGCAGGTTGGGCACCAGTGGCCCAGGAATTCCTGGGGCATCGCGCAGGCCACACAACTTTGCGACAGCGCAAACACCGAAAGGCGGCAAAGTTCGCAAAACGCGTCCCCCACCGGCACGAACGACGTACACGCCACGCAGCGTGCCGGCCAGAGGAGGTGGGTGAAGACTTCGCGGGTGGTCGCCGCCGAGGCGGAGAGGCCGCAACGGACCGTGTTGGTTGAAAGCATGACAGGTTATCGGACGGCGCGCGCCAGGGTTGCGTTTGAAATGCCGCCGGGCGAGGTTGAGGGCATGCGGAAACGACTTTCGCGGATGTTGGTACCGGGGATGCTGGCGTTTGGGTTGATGGCTGCGGCCGTGGTGGCCAGGGCCGTCGCGCCCGGGACGTCGGGAAGTATGGCCGACGCGGCAAATCGACTGGTCGCGTCGTGGAGCCCCGAGCAAAAAGCGAAGGGCGTTTTCACCCTGGCCGAGGCGCATCGGAGCGAGTGGTATTACGTGCCCAAGCCGGACCGACACGGAGTGCCTCTCAAGAGCATGGACGGCAAGCAGCGCGACCTGGTGCAGGCGCTGCTGCGCACGACGTTGTCGTCAGCCGGAAGCACCAAGGTCACTCAAATCATGGAGCTGGAAAACCAGCTCGCAGCGGTGGAAAAGGATCCCATTCGACGCGATCCCGAGCTGTATTTCTTGTCGATCTACGGGAAACCATCGACGAAAGAACCGTGGGCGTGGCGCTTCGAGGGTCACCACGTGTCGCTGCATTTCACCGTCATTTCCGGTGGCGTGATCGCCAGCGTGCCGCAATTTCTCGGCGCCAACCCGGCCGAGGTTCGCGAGGGGCCGCTCAAGGGGCGGCGCGTATTGGGCCATGAGGAAGATATGGGGCGGCAATTATTGCAGTCCCTGGACGACAAGCAGAAAGCCCGCGCGGTGTTCGCGAAAGAGGCGTTCAAGGAGATCGTAACGACCAATCAGCCCAGAGTCGACGCGCTCAAACCGGAGGGAATTCCCGCCGGAGAGTTGAACCCAGCCCAGGTAGAGGCGCTCAAGCAACTGATCAACGAACACGCATCGGCGATGGTGCCTGTGCTGGCTGCGGAGCGCATCGCTCGCGTGAAAAAAGCGGGCTACGACAAGCTGTGGTTCGGCTGGGCTGGAGGCGCCAACCTTGGTGAGCCTCACTACTACCGCATCGGGGGGCCGACGTTCCTCATCGAGTACGACAACACCCAAAACAAGGCGAACCACGTCCACGCCGTGTGGCGCGACTTCGAGGGCGACTTCGGCCGCGACCTGCTCCGCGAGCACTACAAGGCCGCACACTGACAAACACTGCGGAAAACTCGACCCTGGCGCGGCTATGCCACGCCAGGGCGACGAAGAAGTGACTGTCCCTCAACCATCGCACCCAGTTGCGATCGCCAAGGCGCGGCAAAAATCTCGCATCTTTTCGCCGTTGCGGGCCATTCGCCTTGCTCCTCCCAGCCTGAGAATTCTTCTCCCAGGCTGCCGTCTTTCGAGTATGCCTTGCGGTACGCTTCGGCGATGGAGGTGCTCCGTCGCCGCTTCAGGTACTCGGCGGCTGCTCGCCTGAGCACCGCTGATCGTCCATCGCGCTTCACCTCGGCGTCATGATCAAGCGCCACCAGGAGACGTTCGTCGAACATGACCTGTATGGATTTCATATACATAATGTATGATGGATGGCCAGCGAAAAGCAACCTCGGATTCAGGCTGATTCCTCCACATCGAGGCCGGATATTCCGGCGAAGTCGCGGCGATTGCGTGACAACAACGTCGCACCGGCGCGCAGCGCAGTGACTCCGATGGCGATGTCTGCTCCTCTGCGACGTGGCGACCCGAGTCTGCGAAACACTTCAGCGGCCTCGGCCGCGGTATCTTCGGCAAACGGAACGACGCCGTCGTCCGAAAAGAATGACCGTGCGACGGCCAACTGCTCTGGCGTTCGCGGACCACGCGAGAACTCGTACCACGCGATGGCGCTGATCTGGATGTCCGCATCCTGGTCCAGGAGCTTCGCCATCCGTCGGCGCTCGGCCCCTGCTCGCTGCAGCGCGTAGATGAGGAAGTCCGTGTCCAGATGGAACTTAGAAGCCATCGTCTTCTCGCTTGAGGCGTCCCACCTCTTCCTCTGGGTCACAATCTTTGAACAGCACGAAAAGTCGCGTCAGGATTTTTCGTCGCCGTGCGCGATCGCGAACGGTCTTGCCAAAAACGTCGTCCCGCTGGCGCAGGACTGCGCGGCGGATGGCCTCGGACACGGAACACCCATACCGATGTGAAAGCTGGCGCGCCGCGCGCCGACTCTCATCGTCGAGAATCAAACTCGTGCGAGATGACATAACATATGGATACCACAATGACATATGTTATGTCATGCCTCGACCCTGAGGCGGCTATTCGGCTATTCGCCCAGGATGGATTCGGACCGTAGGAAGTGGCAGGTGTAGCCGCCCGGATTCTTCTCCAGGTAGTCTTGGTGATGGGCTTCACCCTGCCAAAATGGGCCCGCGGCCGTGATGCTGGTGACGACGGGCGCGCCCCACTTCCCCTGCTTGGCGAGGCGCTCGATGAATGCCTCGGCCGTCTTTTTCTGCGCCTCGGAGTGAAAGAAGATCGCCGAACGGTACGAGGTGCCGCGATCGTTGCCCTGGCGGTTCAACGTCGTCGGATCGTGCATGCGAAAAAACCAGCGCAAAAGCTGCTCGAACGACAGCTTCCTGGGATCGAATTCCACGCGCACCGCCTCGGCGTGGCCCTGGTGGTTTTCGTAGTTCGCCTTGGCGACCTGACCGCCCGCGTAGCCGACCTCCGTGCGAAGCACGCCGGGGATTCCGCGCAGGATGTGCTGCATGCCCCAGAAGCAGCCGCCCGCCAGGTCGACGGTCTCGCTGGTCGCACCCTCCTTCACCGCGTCCTTCTTCTCGACGGCCTTTGCGGTCCCGGCCTTCGCGAACAGCGGCAGGTATCGGCCATAACCCTCGGCTTCCAGGTTGCTCATCGGAATGAAGCGCAGCGAGGCGGAATTGATGCAGTAGCGCAGGCCACCTGCTGCCTTCGGCCCATCGTTGAAGATGTGGCCCAGGTGGCTGTCGCCATGCTTTGACCGGGCCTCGGTCCGCACCATCCCGAGATCGCGATCCTGTTTCTCGACGACGTTGGCCGCCTCGATCGGCCTGGTGAAGCTTGGCCAGCCGGTGCCGGAATCGAACTTGTCTGTGGACGAGAAGAGCGGTTCACCGCTGGCCACGTCGACGTAAAGGCCCGCGTCGTGTTTGTCCCAGAAGGCGTTGTGGAACGGTGGTTCGGTGGCGGCGTTGCAAACCACCGCGAACTGCTCGGCGGTCAGGCGCTGCTTGAGATCTGCCCTGGAGGGTTTCGTGTAGGTCATCGATTTCTCTTTCGCTGCGGGCGCGGATGCCGGGCGCGGTGACGTCTGCGCCGGTGCCGCCAGGATCAAGGTCGCGATCAGCGTCCACATGCGGCAAAGCGTAGCATGGGGAACCCCGGTGTTTGCGCGCGCGACCTGCACTGGGCATGATCTCCCGGAACATGATGTCGCGTCCGCTGGGGAAACCACGAAAGTCCCTTCAATACGGGACGTTCATCCCGATCGGCTACCCCACGCGAGAGCAACGACGAAAGGGCCTCACGGGCCGCGACGTCGGTATTCATGGTCCCCACAGGCGCGTGCGCTGGCTCGGCGCACTGGTCGGGACAATCAACGCCGGCAGCGCCAATCCTGCCCACCGCGGTGTCACAGCTCGCCGAGCGAGCGGATCTTTTCTTTCACCTCGCGCAACAGGAGTGCCGGAAGCACTCCCAACCGCTTCTTGAAGCGACGGTTATCGATCGCGCGACTCTGGTCGATCATGACCTCACACTCGCGGGAATTGTCGGCGATGCCCACGGGCAACCGCACGCGCAAGGCGTTGTCGCCAGCGAGCCTGGTCGTGCATGGCAGAACCCATGTTGATGGGTGGCCGGTGACGTTGAGCAGATCCGTCTGAATAACCAGGACCGGACGAGCCTTACCCGGCTCGGTCTCGAAACGAGGCTCAAGATCCGCCGCGTAGAGCGCGCCATGATTGATCCGCAGTGCTGGTGATCCCACAGGTCGGCCTAATCGCCCAGGCCCTCGGCCGACAGCGCATCCAACTCAGCCAACTCGGCCAGGGTTGATTGCCGCACCGCCTTCGCGGCCTGCGCATACGAGCGGCGCAGCGCGGCCCGGTCGGTGGTCTCCTTCAATAGCTTCAGTCCGCGGCGAACGGTTTCGACCTTGGTCCGCGTGCCAAGCTGCTTCATCAAGTCGCCCCCGTGGGTGGCCCCAGCCATTCGCCGTGCTACGCGCGGCGCGGCTACGCGGCGTGTTTTCGCAGATAGTCCAGGCTGCCCGGCAGGTCGCGGACGAGCCGGAGCAGGACGTCCATGGCGGCGGTCTGGACGTTTCGCCCCGATTCCCAGCGCGAAACCGTATTGGCTCCAAGGTGGAGTAGCCGGGCCAGAGCTCCCTGGGTGAGCGCGAAGTGGTCGCGAACCGCGCGAATCTCGTCTGCAGACAGGAGGTCATGCCTCTGCCTGTAGATGGCGCTCGCGTCTTCGTTGAGGCGGCGCGCGTCTGACAGCCGCAAGACAACCTCACCACATTTCGGACAGCGCAGATGACGAGCACCGGGCACGGTGATCTCTTCGCCGTTCACGGGCAGCACGAGGCGTCCTCGAGTTTCGGTCAACGCCGTCCCGCACGTCGAGCACGCACCGTCGGGAAGTGCTGCCCCGCGCGCGCTGGAGCCAAGTCTGTCACGCATCTTCGTGGTCCGAACGGTCGTCGTCCTCGTCATGAAACGACACCAGTATAAGGCATTGAAGGCGACAATCACCGCGCGTTGGTCGCCGTTTCATGCCGCCCGCCCTACCCGCCCGCGTACAGCGCCTCGATCTGGGCGCGGTACTTTTCGGCGACGATCTTGCGCTTCACCTTCATGCTGGGGGTGATCTCGCCCGCGGCTTCGGTCAGTTCGGCGGGCAGGACGGCGAAGCGCTTGATGCTCTCGTAGCTTGCGAGCGTCGCGTTGAGCGCGTCGACGTCGGTTTGCAGCGCGGCGCGCAGCTCGTTCGACGCGGCCCCCTGCGCGGGATCGCCGCCGCCAAATTTCTTTGCCACGTCCTCCGCAACGGTCAGCAATGCCACGCAGTAAGGCTTATTGTCGCCGTACACCACCACCTGGCTGACCAGCGCGGACCTCGCCTTGAGCGTGTTCTCCAGCGCCTGTGGCGCGAGCTTCTTGCCGCCCGCGGTCACGATGATGTCCTTCTTGCGATCGGTGATGCGCAGGAAGCCGTCTTCCAGGTTGCCGATGTCGCCCGAGTGGAACCAGCCGTCAGCATCCAGCGCCTCGGACGTCGCGTCGGCGTTCTGGTGATAACCGGCGAACACAGACGGCCCGCGCATCAGGATCTCGCCGTCGTCGGCGATCTTGCACTCGACCACGTCGACCGCGGGACCCACCGTGCCGAAACGATAGCGGTCGATGCGGTTGACGAAGGACGCCCCGACGGTTTCCGTGAGGCCGTAGCCTTCAAGGACCAGCAGTCCCGCCGCGTGGAAAAATTCGGCGATCTCGGCCGCCAGCGGTGCCCCGCCCGAGATCAGAAAGCGGCAGCGATCGAGGCCGAGTTTCTTGCGCAGCTTGGCGAACACCAGCTTGTTTGCAATTTCGTAGCGAAATTCAAGCCAACCGGTCGGCGGCTTACCGCCCGCCGCGAGGGTGGCCTTCGACCACTCGGCACCGACGCTGAAAGCCCAGGCCACGAGCGCCCGCTTGACCGGCGAACCTTGCTTTCCGCCCGCCTGCACGGCGGCGTAAAACTTCTCGAAGATGCGCGGCACGCCGGTCATGAAGGTGGGCCGCACCTCGACCAGGTCGTCCTTGATCTTGGTCAGACCCTGGGTGAACGCGACCACCGTGCCGGCCAGGATCGCCGTCCATTCCATCTCGCGGCCAAGGACGTGCGCCAGGGTCAGGAACAGGTACTCAAGGTCGTTCTCATCGATGGTCAGCGCGCGCACGCCACTGGCGCACGCAGAAACCAGGTTGCCGTGCGTGAGCAGCACGCCCTTGGCGTTGCCGGTCGTCCCCGACGTGTAGATGATGGTACACAAGTCGCCGGGAACGGTGCGCTCCATGCGGCGGGTCAGTTCACCGGCGTTCGCGGCCAGCCATTCGCCTCCGCTGGCAATGAGCGATTGCCATGAAACCAGCGCGGCCGCAGCCCCTGGAGCCGCGAGGACATCGGCGAGTTTCACCTCGGTGCGGCCCCGCGCATCCGGCTTCTCGAGGCGTGCGTCGCCGTCGATGTGAATGACTCGAACGCCGCTCGCCAGCAAGGGCAACAGTTTTTCGGCCTGCGCGGCATCCTCGGCCACCACCCAGCGCGCGCCGGAATCCTTGACGATGAAGGCCACCTGCAGGGCGGTGCTGGACGGATACACCGGCACCGAGACACCGCCCGCCTTGAGGATCGCGACGTCCGCAAGCACCCATTCGAGGCGTGTCTGCGCCAGGATGCAGACCTTGTCGCCAGGCTGCAGGCCAAGCGCCACCAGCCCGCCAGCGATCCGCGATGCCGAGGCGTCGGCATCCTTCCACGTCACGTCGACCCAACTGCCGCCCGACTTGTAGCGGTAGCCGACCTTATCTGCGCTCGCCGCGATCCGTGACGCCCAAAGCTGCCCTGCCGTCCGTTGTTCGCTGTGCCCCGGAGGTGTTCCCATCGCCTCGTCACGTTCCCAAAAATGGGCCCTGTCGTCAACCCGCCGCTGGTTGCCCCAGGTTGGCCCCCTGTTGTGTCAGATTCACGGGCCGCGTAGCATGGACATCTTGACGCGCTCCTCCAAAAGGCAGCCGTGGCGGTAGAGACTCCATTTCCGTTGGTCGTGGTGCCCATGGTCAAAAACCGCCTGCCTGCCCGGTACCGGGTCATCGAAGAGGTCGGCCAGGGGGGCATGGCGGTCGTCTATCGGGCCGAAGACCAGATGCTCAAGCGTGAGGTCGCGGTCAAGGTTCTGCACCCTCACCTTCTGTCGGAAGTGGAATCCAAGGCGCGGCTCGGGCGCGAGGCCCAGGCGGTGGCCAAGCTGCAGCACGACAACATCCTGCACATCTTCGACTACTCGGGGCCGGACTCGGAGTCGGCCTACCTGGTCACCGAGTTCATCGATGGGGTCACGCTCAAGCAGTTTCTGTCCAACCGGAAACTGCCCGTGCCGGAACTCGGTGCGCTGATCGCGCTGCAGGTCGCGCTGGCGCTGCGCTACGCGCACGGGGCCGGAATCATCCACCGCGACGTCAA
>CAYSKR010000075.1:0-7354 GCA_964431675.1 uncultured Myxococcales bacterium | reverse complement strand
TTAAACGTGATTACTGACTGCAGTCCGTTTTCTTTATGTTGATACGTTGACGTGGAAGGGCCTGTGTTGTTCATTGCCTGGCTATGTGTTTGTTGAATTATTAAAGTTGTCAAAATAAAAAGAAAAAGTCGTTTCATGTTTTGCTGTCTGTGTTCGTTCGTTCTGTGTCGTTTGTTACGAGGCTCACTGATAAAGGTCAATCTGGCGGCGGACGAGTCCCTCCCAGCCCGGGACGGTCTGCACCTCGTCGAGATAGAGCGTCATCCCGCCCGCTGCGCGCAGCCCCGGAAACTGGCGCGCGTGCTCGTCGAGTAGCCAGCCGAGGTCGGCCACCGTGAGGCCGGTCAGGCGCTCATCCTCGAGCGAAACCATGAGCTGGGCCTCGCGAGGGCGGCCGGCGGCGAGCCTGTCGGCACGGCATTGCGCGAGAAACGAGGTCTTTCCACTCCGGCGCACGCCGATGACCGCGAACGCCTTGCCGGGGATGCCGGGCAGCGCCACGTCTCGCCGTGTCAAGGAAGGCGGTTCGGTCGCCAGCGATTCGGCGAGCTTCAGGCGCAGGAGGTCGTGAGATATTGTCATTTATACAAGGACAATATATGGTACTATTGTCCTTTATGTAAGGACATGTCCCGGTCAAGCGTGGGGCTACTGTCTCCAATCTCGCGCGGTTGAAGGCACGGATTCGCCGTGCTACATGAGCCGCAGCAAATGACCGGCCGAGTGCAGAATGCGGGCGTGCGGACCGACGCGACGCTGCGGATCGTGCTCGATGACAATGGTGTCGCGCTGGCCCTTTATGGCGAGCGCAACGCCAATCTCAAGCGCGCCGAGCGCGAGACCGCGACGCAGATCCACTGCCGTGGCAACGAGTTGACGTTGGTGGGCGCTGACGCGGCGGTGGCCGAGGCCAAGAAGCTGATCGACCAGCTTTACGCGATGGTGCGGAGCGGCACTGCCGTGGGGCCGGAGGACATCACGCGCGCGGCCGAGGTGCTGCGCGCAGACGGCGGCGCGAATCTGCGCGACGTGTTTTCGGACACGATCCTGGTGTCGAGCCGCGCCCGCCCGGTCGCCCCCAAAGGTCTGGCGCAAAAACGTTACGTCGACGCGATTCGCAAGCACGACATCGTCTTTGGCATCGGCCCGGCGGGTACCGGCAAGACCTACTTGGCCATGGCGCTGGCGGTGCGTTCACTGATGGAAAAGAGGGTGAAGCGTATCGTGCTCGCGCGGCCCGCCGTCGAAGCGGGCGAGCGCCTCGGCTTTCTTCCCGGCAGCATGGAGGACAAGGTCTCGCCGTACCTGCGGCCACTCTACGATGCCTTGCACGATCTAATGGACTTCGAAAAGGCCGACCAGCTCATCGCGCGGGGGCTGATCGAAATTGCGCCCATCGCGTTCATGCGCGGCCGAACGCTGAATGATTCGTTCGTGATTCTGGACGAGGCGCAGAACACGACCACCGAGCAGATGAAGATGTTTCTGACCCGCCTCGGCTTTGAATCCCAGGCGGTCATCACGGGCGACGTGACCCAGATTGACCTTCCCGAAGGGCGGCGGTCGGGCCTGATCGAGGCCCAGCAGCTGCTGCAAGGCATCGAAGGCATCGAATTTTGCGCCTTCACCGAGGTGGACGTCGTGCGTCATCCGCTGGTCGGGAAGATCATCCGCGCCTACGACAGGCCCGGCAATCGTGGCGGCGATCCGGGACGCTGACCCGCGCCGCAGCAGGCGCAGGTGTTGCGCGGGCTTTCGGGCTATTATCGGGCTTCATGGCGCTTGGCCAATTCGATTCAGGGGACATTCCCGCGGCCGTGGAGGAAGACGAGACCGCCGCGCGATTTCGCTACGAGCTCGGTGAATTGCTCGCGATCAGCCGCGCCATGGCTTCCGAGCGGGACATCCGCAAGCTGCTCGACCTGATATTGACCAAGACGCGACAGATCACGGGTGCCGACGCCGGCAGCGTTTACGTGGTTGAAACCGACGAGGGCGACGACGGACAGGGCGGGGATTCATCGCAGTTCCTGCATTTCATGCTGTCGCAGAACGATTCCATCAGCATGGATCTGAAGCAGTTCAAGCTGCCCGTGGACGACAAGTCGATTGCCGGGCAGGCGGTCCTGACGGGGCAGCCGATCGTCATCGAGGATCTGGCCCGTCTCGCCGAGCCAGGCCAAAACCCGGGCGGATTTCAGCACAACCGGAGCGTCGACCAGAAAACGGGGTATCAGACGCGCTCGATGCTGACCGTGCCGATGCTGTCGGCGCGGCAAGAGGTGATCGGCGTCATCCAGCTCATCAACCGGAAGCGCGAGCGTTCAAAAAAGCTGCTCGCGCCAGCGGATTTCGATGCCGAGGTCGTTGCGTTCGATGGCCGGTCGGCCGAGCTGGCGCTGGCGTTGGCCGCGCAGGCGGGTGTGTGCCTGGAGAACGCCACTCTGTACGAGGAGATCCGCAGCCTCTTTGAAGGCTTTGTCGATGCTTCGGTCACGGCGATAGAGTCGCGTGATCCGTCGACGTCGGGTCACTCGCGACGGGTTGCCACCTTGTCGGTTGCGCTGGCCGAGAAGGTCGACGCGATCAGCGACGGGCCGCTTTCGGCTGTTCGTTTCTCGCGCGAAGATCTGCGCCAGATCGAGTACGCAGGTGTCCTCCACGACTTCGGCAAGGTGGGCGTGCGGGAGAACGTCCTCACCAAAGCGAAGAAGCTGCACGACGGACAAGCCCTTGGCATCGAGCTGCGGTTTCGTTTTATCCGCGCGCAGATCGAGATCCAGGCGCTGCAGGAGGAACTGCGCCTGGTGCGCGACCGCGCCGAAGCCAGCGCAGTGGAAGGCGTCAGGGAACAGGCGAGGGGTAAGCTTCGCGAAGTCGACGCATTCTTGCGTCTCATGCACGCTTCCAACGAGCCAGCATTGACCCGGGGAACGCAACTCGATCAGTTGCGGGATCTCGCGGCGGCGCACTACGTGGACATCGATGGTGCCAGGCGGCCGTACCTCGAGCCCGACGAGTTGCAGGCGTTGCGGATTCCGCGCGGCAGCCTGACGGAGGTGGAACGCCAAGAAATTCAGAGCCACGTGACGCACACGATGCAATTTCTGGAAACGATTCCCTGGGGCCGCGCTTTTCGCAACATTCCGCGCATCGCGGGCGGGCATCACGAAACCCTCGACGGCCGCGGTTACCCGAAGGGCCTCAAGGGCGACCAGATCAGAGTCGAGACGCGCATGCTGACCATCGCCGACATCTTCGACGCGCTCACCGCGGCCGACCGTCCCTACAAGTCGGCGGTGCCAGTGGAGCGTGCGCTCGATATCCTCGCCAGCGAGGTCAAGGCGGGCAAGGTCGATCCGCTGCTGTTCGACGTGTTCGTCAGCGGCAACGTCTACCGCAACGTGGTTTGATCGGTTCAGCCGCCGATCCCGCCGGGGTTGTCGTCGTCTATGTCGGTTGCTCCGGCGGGCCGGAAACTTTCTGCCTTCACACCAAATTGGGTCATCCAGCGATGGGCGCCAGCCTATGCCAGCGCGGATTCGACGACCTTGCCCGAAGCGATGTTGCTGTCGAGCACCGGGCGGCCGAGCCCGGTTGCGGCGCCAAGGGTCTTGGCCATCGCGGACAAGGTTTCGGCGAAGGGAATGTCGCCGCCGCCGGGCGTGGCGCGCCCCGATTTCGAGTCGATCGGCGTTGCGTAGTAGTCGCCGACCTTGGGTTCAAGTCCGCCGACGACACCGCCGCGGATGGACTTGCCAATCATGACGGTGACGTGGTGGCTGCCCCAGTGGTCGCGGCCGGTGAGGCCCTTCTTGACCAGGGTGCGGCCGAAGACGTTGTACTCGGCGAAGACCACGCGGTCTTCGAGCCCGAACTGTCGCAGTTGCTCCCACATCATGCCGATGCGCGAGATTGAAAGCTGGTGCTGCGGCACCTCGGCCTTGAGCAGGTCGGCGTCGGCGTGGTTGTCGCCGCCGAAATCGAAACGCAGCGCCACGACCGGCGCGATGTTCATGCGAATCAGCGCAACCGCGGCGGTCACCTGACCGTCGATGGCGTTGGACTTGATGTCGGACAGCCTGCCGAGCAGATCTTCTCCGAACGAACGCGCCTGCCGCCGCGACGTGGCCAGGCCGTCGATGAATTGCTTCTGCGCCGGGCTGCCCTGCTCCTTGGCGAACTTGTAGATCGCATCGATGCTCGAATCACGCAGCGTCCCAAGGTTGGCCAGCGGCAAGAATGCTCCCGCCTTTGGCCGGGTCAAGACGTCGCGCAAGCCGGTGGGCGGCAGGTTGGGAAGGCCACGCCCGTTGATGGTCAGGATCTCGCCTGCGCCAATGGACACCGGCTCGTACTGCACCGTGCCCAGGCAGGCGGCCGTGTTCTTGGCGATGATCGACTGGAGCTGTTCCTGCTTGGCCGTGCCTCCCATGATGCGCAGCACCTTGGTGAGGTTCGCGTGGCTGTTGGTCAAGGTGGCGTGGTGGAAGAACGTGGTTCGATCCAGCACCCACTGCGGCAACGTCGACCACACCTGCGCGGCGGTCACCTCGTTCGCGCCCAGCTTGAATGACGTCTTTGCCATGCTGGGGTCGGGCGCATGCACGATGTCGGCGAAATCGTAGGTGCCGGGCACGTTGGCGTTTTGTGGGTCGCCAGAACCCGACGTGCTGAGGATGAGGTACTTGGCCTTGGTCTTGTCGGTTGCACCGCACGTCAATGCCTCATCGGCGAGCGCCCTGCGGCTCAAAAACACCGAGGCGGGCAAGCCGGTCGCGAGCGCCTTGAGCCCGGCGTATCCGGAGCCGAAGAGCGCGTTCTGCAAAAGCTGGCGTCGATTGGCGTTCATGACATTCCTCCTAGAGACCCAGGGCCAGTGCGTAGGGTGAAGCGCATGCCACGATGAATGTGGAGCGAAGCGCGTCGGCTGGTTTTGCGCCCGGCACCTTGAGGGCGTCGCTCATGTGGGCGGAAAGCATGGCGCGCAAGGGCTGGTGGCGGGTGTCGCTCGGGGCGATGCCCATGACCGTGGCGACAAAGTCAGTGAGTGCTTCCTCCCGGCGCACCGGCGTGGCGCTGGCGTAGCGGGTGGCGACGCCAGCGTCGACCACGATCATCGACACGTAGGTACACAGATTTTCGCCCGCCGACATGAAGAACAGGCTGGGATCATGCGGCGTCAGCGGTGCGTCGTTGCCGCGGGTGTATGCGGCACCCGGGATTGACAGCGCCAAGTTGCGGCGTTGCGCGTTGCCGCCTGGCTCGAGGCCGCACGCGTTGGCGATCTTCAGCCGATTTTCGAGCGCCGTGCAGAAGGTCTCTTGCCGCGCGATGCTGATGACGGTGCCTGCCACGGCAGCGGTCTTGGTCTTCGCCGAGTACGTCACCAGCGGCGACGAGAAAAGTTCGCGGATGAGGACGTTGAACTGGAATCCGCCGGCCTTCCACGCGGTCGCGACGCGAATGAATTCGGGGTCGGTCTCGTCGCACGCCGCCGAGTTGGCGAAGCGGCAGAACTTCTGCGTCCACGCCGCCGCGAAACCCGGGTGCGCCGCCATGCTGGCCGCGAAGACCGCGATGCCATTGCCCATCGACGGCGGCGATCCGTCCACCGAGAACGTGCCCACCGCGGGAATCAGGTTTTTGGGGTTGTTCGGCGCGAGCTGCTTGAAGTAGCTGACCGCGTAGCTCTGCCGGTAGAAGTCGCGCATCGGATCAAGCGTCTGGTGGCAGCCGTAGCACACCGTGCCCGGCATCGAGTGCTTGGCCTCGTCCGCGCTCTCGGCCACGGCAACCGTGGTGCCACGGTCGTCGAAGCTTCGGTTCAATCCGACGATGATCGCCTGGTTGGTGATCACGCGGCTCGCGTTAGAGTCGTTGGTGGGCCAGTTGGCCATGAACGCCAGGGTCGTCAGAAAGCCGACGCGCGGCGTGTCCATCACCAGTTCGGTCAGGTTCGGATCGCGGAGCTTGGGCAGATCCCAGAACGCGGTTCGCTCTTCGCCGACCTTCGGGGGCCGGATGCGAACCATTTTCCAGGTGTTCCAATCTTCGGCGGTGAATTGACTCGCGGTCGTTCCGCAGTTGCCCGGCCTGCGCCCGAACATCAGGGGCAACAGCGACGTCAGCGCGCCCAGCGCCTTGGTCACCTGCGGCTCGACGCAGTGGGTGTACCTGACGTCGGCCAGCACGTAGGGCTTGGCGACCGAAAAACGCATCCAGTTGGGCGACTTGGGATCGATGCTGTCGGCCCACGGAATGCTGACCGCCGCTCCTGCGGCGTTCGTTTCGTACACGATGCTCATGCTCAGGTTCTTCATCTCGGGCTTCTGCATCGGCCAGACCGACGCGGTAATGACGGCACCGAGGTCGTTCCTGGGCACCGCATCGATGTAGCCGAGAACCGCCATCATCGGCGCGTTCAACATGAATCGATCGGTGGTCATCGCGTCGGTGAAGGGCCTGCCTTCGTCGATAAGTTGCAGGACTGTGCGCGCGAACATCTCCTCGGCGCTGCGCAGGAACATCGCGCTCTCCCCCCACTGCTTTGGCTCCTGGCCGATGAGATCGACGTAGTCGGTCGGGTCGGTCTGGGTCTGCTGGAACGCCTGCCCGAAGAACTTCAGCATGCGGGTGCGGAACTCGGGCGTCTTCTGCCAGGCGTCGATCAAGGTGCCGAGCTGGTTCGAACTCGCAACCACCGCGCGCAGTTCGTCGTCCGTCAAAGCCAGGCCGGTCAGCAGATTCTTGACCTTCGCGGCGTAGACCTGCGGTGGCAACACGTCCGCAAGAACCGGGGGACCCGATGGCGTCGGCGTCGTCGGCGTCTCGGCGTCGGGCTTCGTGCCGATGGCCCCCGGCATTCCTCTGTCGACGGCTCCGACGCACGCCGCGGCGAGAAAGATGGTGACCACGGCGGCTGTCCGGGCGAGGGCAGGGAACGTGAAGCTCATAAAGAACCCCTTGGAATGAACTGGACGGCCGTCGGCAATCGGTCTGAGAGTCATCGCGTCACTGCTATCGCAAGATGCGTACCAGATCATGGCATCGGTAAGTCATTGAAATAACTGTAGAACCCATCAGCCTTCCGGCCTGATTTTCGTACCTGTTGCAAGCGGTGTTACAGGGCGATCGGGTTCTCCCTGCCCCCGCAACCCGAGTCGCCGGTATGCCTCATCTTCCGCTCGCCGCGCCCGGAATCGGCGGGGGCGCTCGTTTGAAGTCCATGTACGAGGCGTAGGCGTCGGCTTCCACGGGCAACAGCACGGTGAAGGTCGTCCCGGTTCCGGGCTGCGACCGCACCTCGATGGTGCCGCCGTGGTTTTCGATGATGCGCTGGCTGATCGGCAGG
>CAYSKR010000074.1:0-24496 GCA_964431675.1 uncultured Myxococcales bacterium | reverse complement strand
CCAGAACCTTGAGCGAATCCCCGGCACCCGGGATCAACACCTCGCGATCGAAATCGGCCGCCACGAAGTACAGCTCGTAGGACAGCCACGCGGGCCCGGGCAGCCCGGTCAGCGAATAGCTCGGCGACTCGACGGTGGTGTGCCCGTTCTTCACGTTGACGTCCTTCGCAAGGCCCGTGGCGAGCACGCGCTGACCTGAAAACGCCGCGCCCGGTTGCATGGTGAAGTCGAAATCCTGCGATCGCTCCGGCGCTCCAAGCTGCCACGCCCCCGAGGTGGCAGTGTCGTCGCCGTCCGGGTTCACCTTCCACCCGGCCGCCGCCTCGGGGCCTTCGAGGTTGTCAGCACGCCCCGGACCAAGTCCCACCACGAGCTGTGCGATCCCCTTGGATGGCCCGAGCTTCCCGGGTGCCGACAGGTCGATGTTCAGGGGCTGTCCAGCCGATGCCGTGGCCGCAACCCGCCCGCTGAAATCCAACGTCGCCGTCTGGCCGGGCACCAACATCGGCGTTTCGAGCACCGCCTTGTCAAACGTCAGCGACGCTTGCGCGGTTGCGGTGACCTTGGCACGCGCCGGTTCGGAACCGAGGTGGGTCACGGCCAGCTTGAGCACGAATGGCTCGCCTGGTGCCAAAACCCCATCCCCTGCGACGACCCCCGGCCCCTCGCCCAGTTCGGGCTCGCCGAACCCGAATGCATCGCCACGGCATGCGCGCAACAGTTCGGTGCACACCTTGCCGCGCCGATCACCCGCGCTGTTGTAAAAATCCGTCCAGAGGCGCCGCGTCTGGTCGATGCGAAAAGCCTCCCCGAGGCGGTCAGCGGCCGAGCTGCCCGGCGCCGTCACCAAAACCACCCCCATGCGCAGATCCCGCGCCACCGGATCGGACGCGGGCTCACGCTTGCCCATCGCGCGCACAATGTCCTTGATGGTGAGGTCGATGCGTTTGCCGCGGTACTTCGCGGCGCGCGACAGCGGCACCTTGTCGACCGGCTCGTCGAGCTCGTTGCGAAGATCGGTGAGCAAGAAAAACGGCGGTACTTCTTCCGCCGTGCGCAGGCCCATCCCGTATTGATCAAGCGCACCGTACCGCTTGTCGCGCTCGACGGGGGTGTACGTACCGTCGCCGTTCTCTTTCCACAGCCAGCCGTCCATGAACGATCCGTCGGCCTGCGCCCCGCGCGCCCAGTGCGCGTTCTGCCGACCGAGAAGGTCGGATCTCGCCGTCTCGCCCTCGCGCTGATACCGGAAGTACACCAGCCACCGGTGCGCGGCCTCTTGCGCCCACACCGCGTACAGATCGTTGTCGGGATCGTCCTGCGCATCGCGGCCGTACACGGTGATGCGCTTCATGTTCAAGACCGTGGCCAGCTTGCCGGCGGGTGACCCATATCGGGCCGAATCGTCGAACCGGCCAAGGCCAATGCCCCCGGTGTCGTTCTTGATCGGCACCTGGTACGCGAGCGACTGCGGCGAGGCGCGATCCGTGAACGCCAAAAAAATCGCTATCTGATCGTAGTCGTCACCAAACGCCGCAATGAAGCGCCGGGTGACGGCTGCCAACGTGTTCGAGTCCACGCCGAATCCGGTTCCGTTCGTCAGCGTGGTCGTCTCGTCGCCTTCGAGCACCGCGACGCTGCCCACGGCAAGAAATCCGGCCCCGATTCCCGCCGCCGCAGGCTCGGCGGCAAATGTCGGTGGCCATGCGGCGGACTGGTGGCGACGAGCGGATCGCATCCACTCGTCGTCCAGATCCAGCGATTGCATCCCTTCCAACCACACGTCGGTGGCATGTGGGCGCGCGCCCTGGTCCTGCCGCACGTCAGGCGGCGCTTGCGGTGGCCTTGGCCCGGGCACTGGATCACCCAGGGGGACTGCCGCGCACACCACCGGCACGATAAGCGCCGCCCAACCCAGTGCCTTCATGCGCCACCAGCCTACGCTTCCCATCCGAACAAAACCAGACGGCACTGCCCCTGGCCCCTGCTATGATAGTGCATCTACCCATGGATTTGGTCGACGGTCCGCGACCCAGCACTCCTCCTGAGGGGGAGACCACCAAACCGGAGTCGTTCATGCGGCGTTTTTGGAAGGCCTTTGTTCTTGCCGGCGCTTGCGCCGTTGCACTGTTTTTGACCGTCCGCCACCGCGGGCAGGATCTGCGTCTCGAAGCCAGCGCGATCCTGCGTGCGGCCACCCGCGCGAGCAACACCCCCTACGATCTGGCCGATCTGAAGATCGTTAACCGGGTGCTGTATTTCGTCAGCCAAAACTACTTCGACAAGGGCCGCGTCGATCCGCGGCGAATGCTGGTTGGCGCACTCGATTTCTTGCAAAAGGACGTGCCGGAAATTTTGATCGATCGCTTTCCCGAGCACGAGCCCAAACAGGTTCGCGTCACCGTCAACGGCAAGCAGCAGACCTTCAGCATCGAACGCGTCGATGCGCCCTGGAACCTGAGTTCGAGCCTGAAGGAGATCTTCAGGTTCATCCAGCCGCGCCTGCAGCCGGTCGAACCCAAGGACGAGGCCCGGCGCCTGGTCGAGATCGAAATGGCCGCAGCGAACGGGTTGCTGTACACGCTCGATCCTCATTCGGTGCTGCTGGATGTCGAGAGTTTCAAGGACATGCGAATGACCACCCAGGGCAAGTTCGGCGGCCTGGGCATCGTCATCGAGATGGACAAGAAGGGCCGCATCACGGTGAAAAAGCCGATGCTCGACACGCCCGCGATCCGGGCGGGCATCCGGGCACGCGATCACATCGGACGCATCAACAATGAGTCCACCGTCAACATGACCTTGCAGGAAGCGGTGGATCGTCTGCGCGGCGAGGTGGGTGCGCCCGTGGACGTGTACATCGATCGCGATGGCGTCTCGGGCACGAAGAAGTTCACCATCGTGCGTGACTCCATCCGGCCACCCGCGATCGATCCACCCGCCCGCGTGCTGTCCCTCGCGGCGAGCCCGGACAAGCCCGGCGGAAAGATCGGTTACTTCCGTATTTCCAGCTTCTCGGCCAACACCGAGCGCGATCTGATGGAGGCGCTGGGCATGTTCGAGCGCGAGAAGGTCAAGGGCCTCATCATGGATCTGCGGTCCAATCCCGGTGGCCTTTACGATCAGGCGCAAAAGGTCGCCGACGCGTTCATTGAATCTGGCGTTCTGGTGTCGATGGTCGGCGTGGGTGGGATGCAACGAAAGGACGAGACCGCCACGCGCAACGGCGATGTGAAGTTGCCACTCGCGGTGCTGGTCAACCAGTACTCGGCCAGCGCGTCGGAGATCGTCGCCGGTGCCGTCAAGAACCTGGATCGCGGCGTGGTCATTGGCGAGACGACGTTCGGCAAGGGGTCGGTGCAGATGTTGTTCGACATCGATTCGCCGGTGTCGTTTAGCGGCAAGGCGCGCGAGGACAAGCTGGGCCTCAAGCTGACGACCGCGCAGTACCTGACCCCGGGCGACCTTTCGATCCAGGGTGTGGGGGTCACGCCCGACGTCGAACTCGTGCCGTTGCAAGTGCGCAAGCGGCAGGACGAGGCGTGGATCAAGCTGCAAAGCTCGACGCGCCGACGGCAAGAGGCCGACTACGAGTGGCATCTTGAAAATCCGAGCGCACGCAAGGGCGTCAAGCCCTCGGAGCTCCTGTCGTACCTCTACGTGCCGCCCCCCAACAGCCTCAAAGCGGCGCAGGAGGAGGACGAAGAGCGTGCGGAAGAGGTCGAGGACGAAGCGCCGACGGAGGTCGAGGAGAGCCGAACCGATTTCCTGATGGACTTCGCCCGCGATCTGCTGCTGCAAGCCAAGACGTCCCGTCGGCGAGAGCTGGTCACGCAATCGAAGGCGTTCTTCGACAAGGTGCGCCTCGACGAGGACAAGAAGGTCGCGGCCGCCCTGGAGAAGCTTGGCGTTGACTGGAGCATCGGCCCTGCGTCAACCGGCGTGGCGCAGCTTGCGGCAACGCTGGTGCCGACGACCGGCGACGGGCGCTACACCGCAGGCCAAACCGTCAAATTGCGGGGAACCGTCAAGAACCAGGGCGCGATCCCCGCCTACCGGGTGCGCGCGGTGCTCAAGAGCGACAACGCCATGTTCGACGAGAATGAAATGGTGTTCGGCAAGATTGGCCCGGGCGAAACCAAGACTTACGATCTCTCGGTCAAGCTGCAGAAAAACACCCTCACTCGCACCGACGTCATCCGCGCCAACCTGACCGCCGTCGGCCCGATTAAGGCAACCACCCCGGAGCTGACCCTGAACATTGCGGGCCTGGCCCGGCCACTTTTTGCCTACGCCTATCAGACCATCGACGACGTGGCGGGCAACCTCGACGGCCAGGTGCAGCGCGGCGAGCGCGTGCGCTTGCTGATCAAGGTCAAGAACATCGGCGCTGGACCGTCGATCAAGACCGAGGCCATTCTGCGCAATGGGCAAGGACAGGAAGGTATTCTCATCAGCGCCGGTCGCTTCAACGCCAAGGATCTGGCGGCCGGGGCAACGGCGACATTCTCGTTTGTTTACGAAGTGGGCACCGACTATCGGGGTGACGACTACACGCTTGAGCTCAGCGTGGCGGATACGGTCTTCGGCGAGTCGGTCAGCGACAAGATCAAGATCAAGATCGCACCGGCGGGCAAGGTGCCCGAAACGGCGGTGGGATCGCTGGCGGTCACCAGGCCCGACGCGATCTTGCGCGAAGCCGCCGCGGAAACGTCGCTGGTGCTTGGCCACGCCGCCAAGGGAGCGACGTTCAAACTGACCGGTCGGCAGGGCGCATTCTTCCGCGTCGAGCTGGAAAGCGGTCGGCCTGCGTTCATCGCCGGTGCCGACGTTGCGCCGGCCACGCCTGGAAGCCCAGGCACCTTCGACACCACCTGGCAGGTGATGCCACCGGTGCTGACCGTCAGCGCACCCACCGTCGCCAGCGGCAATGCCGTCCATGTGTCGGGGGTTGCGTCCGACGATCAGCAAGTCAAGGATCTGTTCATCCGCGTGTACAACCGCGATTCCAAACTGCCACCCAAGAAGGTATTCTACCTGCCCAACCGTGGCGACAAGACCAGGCTGCCGTTCAGCGCTGACGTGCCGCTGTGGCCGGGAAGCAACCTGGTCCAAGTGTTCGCCCGCGAGACCAACGAGGTGCAGTCGGTTCAAACGTTGGTGATCCTGCAGCCCTCGGGCCCGAGCGTCGCGCACAAGAGCAACGGCGATCCCACGAGCGTGATGCCACAACTTCCTGGCCCCGCGACGCCAGCCAAAGCAAAGGTGGGAGACAAAGTCCGGCCGTGAGGGCTTGGCGACTGTAGGTCAATTTTGCGGTGTCGGCAGCGTCACCGTGAACAGCGCGCCGCCCAGGTCGGAACGGCCCACGGTGATGGTGCCGCCGTGTTGCAGCACGACCTGCCGGGCGATGGACAGGCCAAGTCCAGTCCCCTCGCCTGCGCGGCGCGTTGTAAAAAACGGCGTGAATATCGATTCGGCCTGGTCGGGATCTACCCCGGCCCCCGAGTCTTCAACCGCGAGCACAAACTTGTGCCGCTCTGGCGTGGCGTGGGCGCGCACTCGAACGGTCCCGCCCTGTTCGACAGCCCGCGCGGCGTTGTCGATGAGGTTCAGGAAAACGTGATTCATGTCCCCCGGCCTGCCGTCGAGCAATACGTCGTCGTCGATGTCCGATTCGATCTTCACGTTGACCGGCAAGCGCGCCTCGATCATGCGCACAGACGATCGAAGTCCTGCGCCGGGTCCAAAACGTTCCACCTCGCCACGATCCACGCGCGACAGATCAAGCAGATCGCGGGTGACTTTCTCGACGCGCTCCGCACTCTGCACCATCACGCCCAGCAGCTCATCGCTGCGCGGATCGAGCGTGGCAGCCAGCTTGCGCCTAACCGCGGGCAGCCCACTCAGGATCGCCGCCAGCGGGTTGCGCACCTGATGTGCGACCGAGGCGGCCAGCACGCCAAGCGAGGCGAGGCGTTCCCGATGCGCCATCTCATGCACCATCGCGCGCAAACGAAGATGCACGGCGAGACGCTTGAGCAGCACCTCGGGCGCGAAGGGCTTGGTGACGTAGTCGTCGGCACCCGCAGCAAAGCCTTCCAGCACCCGCGTCACATCAGCGCGCGCCGTCAGCAGCAGGATGGGCAAGGTCCGAGTCTCGACCCGTTCGCGGAGCTGGCGGCACAGGTCGTACCCATTCATGCGCGGCATGGCCACGTCGCTGACCACCGCGTCTGGGTGCTCGGCGCGAACGAGCTGCAGCCCCTCTTGACCATCGCGAGCAGTCAGAACCCGGTACTCGCGCGCCAGCGTGTTGCCAAGGAAAACGCGCAAATCCTGATCGTCCTCGACGGCCACAATCAGAGGTGCCGCAGGGTGCGGCCCCGGCCACGAGCGGCGCTCGTCGACGACTGTCGCGACGGCGAGGTTGGCCGGTGGCGGCAGGGGCGTTGCGTTGACTGCCGCCGACACTTGCAGCGGAACCGTCAGCGTGAAGATGGTGCCCATGCCGGGGTTGCTGCGCACCGAAACCGTGCCGCCGTGCAGCGTGGCCGCGATTTTCACGATGGCAAGACCCAATCCCGTCCCACCCTTGCGGGCAAGGGAGTCGCCGGCTTGCGCAAAACGCTCGAACATGTGGGGCAGATCCTCGGCGGCGATCCCCGGCCCGTCGTCCTGCACCTCGAAAGTCAGTGCCCCGGCATCGCCCCGCACCCGCAGATCAATCGTGGCACGCGCGAAGCGCATGGCGTTCGCCAACAGGTTGCTCAAAGCCGACTCCAGCCAATATGGATCGAGCAGCGCCACGGGCAGCGAGTCATCCGCGCTGACCAGCAGCTCCTTGCCTGCCGCGGCGGCGCTGGTCTTGAACGCGTCTTGCGCCGAGCGCGCCAGAGCGGCCGGGTTCACCGGCGTCCGTGACAGGGTGATCTTGCCCGCGTCCGCCTTCGCTAGATCGAGCAGGTTGTTGATGAGGCTGAGCAACCGCGCCGCGTTCCGGTCCATCCCGACCAGCGCCTGGTGCGTCCCACCGTCAGGCTCCTGGCCCGCCAGCAACGCGGGCAATGGGCCAAGGATGAGCTGCAACGGCGTGCGCAGATCGTGCGACACGTTGGTGAAAAATTCAGTCTTCGCCTGGTCCAGAGCCTGAATCTGAGTCAAGGCCGATCGCAACTGCTCGGTGCGCTGCTCGACCTTTTGCTCGATCTCGGCCTTGGCGCCCAGCAACTCGGCGAAGCGCTCTTCGTTGGCGCGGGTTACCTTGTCGAGCGCCTGGTTGTGCTGCTCGATGTCCGTGACCCGCAGGCCCAGATCCTGGCGAAGAACCCAGGCCTTGCCCAGTGCCCAGCCACCGACGGCAAAGCCCAGGCCGACAACTGCCGCGTGCAGCGACGGGCCCATCGAAGTCAGGACCAGCATCGAACCCGCAACGCCACCAATCGTTCCGCCCAGGACCGCGTGTCGGCGTTTGCCCGGCTCGGTCCAGCGAATTTCATACGTACACGCGGAATCGTTGCGCATCAAGCATCGCGGGTGTTCGATGGTGGCCGGCGGCAGGCCGAACAGAGTTGGCACACGCGCGAGTTGCAACAAACGCGCGCGGCAAATGAGCGGGCTCGTTTCCGCTGACGATCCCTGTCGCGACGTCCAGGAGACCCGAACGAAACCGAGCCTGGCTTCCTCCGAAACCCAGGTTCCTGTCTTGTTGACTCGCCCGGCCAGCTTGGGAAGTTGGTTGTAGGTGAACAACGGCGATCCAAACGTGAACAACAGCGGAAACAGCGGGCCCATGTACTTGGCGGTCGTGCCTCTGACTATCGCGCGGGCTAGAAATCCTGGATCACCAATTCTGCGCGCCATTTCTTCGAGCAGTGCCTCGACAAATTCCAGCGAGAACCACGCCGAGGTGTCGCTGAACGCGGCGGCCGAGAGGCCGTAACCGCCGAGCAGATCGCGCAGGCCGTCCTCGCCGAGCGCCTCCTTGGCCTCGTCGACAAACGCCCGCAGCGGGAAGCCGTGCAGCTCGCTGCGAAAAATCTCCATGATGCTCCCGGCTCCAGTCTCGGACTCAGGTGGCGTACAAAAGCGTGAAGGGCGCGTCGTTCACCGGTCTGAATCGCACCCCAATAAACCCTGCCTCCTTTAACCACACCTCGTAGTCGCGCCGCAGATGATTCGATCCTTCGTCGGTGTTGAGCAACATGTTCATGTGGAAAAGCAGCGCAAATGGGTGCCCAGTTCGATCATCGTTTGGAATCAAGCCGACGATCATGAGCGTTCCGCCTGGCTTGAGCGCCCGCTTTATCTTGCGCAGCATGGCGGTATTGCGCGCGCCGGAAAGGCCGTGCGCAACGTTGGCGTAGATGACGTAGTCATAGGATCCGGAGCCAAGGTCAATCGCCTCCATGTCGCCATCGATGGTTTCAAATCGATCTGCAACGCCGAAGGCCGCGACGTACCGGCGGGCTATCGCGTTGACGTTGGGCCATTCGATCTGGACGCTGCGCCCGTTGGGGTTGCAGCCCAACCACACCGCCGAGTACGCGCCGGCACCGCCTCCGATGTCCAACATCCGAAAACCTGGCTGTGCCGCAATGCGAAGGTCATCCGCCGCCGCACGAGCGGGCAAGAACCCGAGCGGTGCCAGCGCCGGAACCAGATCCTCCCAGAAGGAATTCGAAGGGTTTGCGTTTTCGTGGTTGTGGAGCGGCTTGCCTTGAACGACAGCCTCGGAAAGCCTCTCCCAGTCCTTCCAGGTCGACTGGATGACGGCAGCGTAGCCGCCAAGATAATCCGGGCGACCGCGCACGAGGTACGCCGACGCTGCTGGCGTGTTCGAGTAGCACTCGCCCGCCTTGTCAACCATCGCCATGGCCAAGAGTGCATCCAGCAGTGCTTGAACGCTCCGGTCGGGGAGCGAAGCCCGGCGCGCCAATTCGTCCCCGGTGCATGCCCCGGCTTCGAGATACCCAAACAGGTTGACCCGGATGCTCGAAGCAAGGATCGCACTGTTCCAGTACGCGTAGGCGTGCCGCAGGATGGGATCCGGTGATGGCAGGGTCATTGACTCAGCGCGATCTGCATCAAGCCTTGGTGCTCTGCGTTGGCACCTTGAGAATGTTGCCGAACTTCAGGTATCTCAGCAGAAGGAAGAGGTGTCCGCGCAGAGCCTGGTTCCAGTTCAGCAGTTGCTTCTTCATGGACGGAAGCCACCAAAAATTCAGGTTCACGTTCTCGTCGCCCAGCGATTCGACCTGGTGCCACCAGTAGACTGGCACGTACAGCACCTCGCCTGCGCGGACCTCGATATCAATGCCGCGCTGGCGATCAAAACGCGGGAATCGGGAGAGATCGGACCCTGGCCCGTCGCGGTAGACGCCGCTGATGTGCGCCGTCTGTGAAAACATCGGCAGTGGGTAGTAGGCCCTGACCCCGGGCGGATACAGGGTAAAGATCTTGTGACCGCGTAGCTGAAAATTGAAATTCTCGGCGGCGTCAAAGTGCAGCCCGGACGTCAGGCCACCCCGTGACATCCACAATTTGCGCATCACCGACCGTTGCAGGTACGACGCCAGCTCCGTGATCTTGTCGGCGTCGTCGTGGCCATCGGGCAGCACCTTGGTCGAGTTCTTGAAGAAGTAATGAATGCCCTGGTCGGGGTTGTTGCCAAATGACCGCGCGGAAAACTCGCGAAATGGCATTTGCTGTTCGTCGCCCTCGTAACTGAAAAAAGCCTGCTTCGTTGCCAGCACCGGAACCTTGGTGTCGCCCAGCACGCGGTCAAAATATTCCGCCGACCAATCGAAGATCTTGATCGGGTACCGATCCTTCAGACCACGAATGAGCACTGGGCGATTCCTGAGCAAGTATTCCTGGTGAAATCTGCCCAGGTCCGACACTTGCAACACATCGATCGCCGTGTTCATGCCGCCTTCTTTCGATATCGATCCACGATGGTGTCGAGATCGCGGGTTCGGTTGCGTACGTTCCATGAAATCCCGACGCTTTCCTCGTACGCTTCGCCCAGGGCGGCCTTGCACAGGCCGCGCGCTCGTCGCAAGCGGTACCACGGCAGCGTCGGAAAAAGATGGTGCTCGATGTGAAAGTTGAAGTTCAACACAACCAGCTCCGACAGGCCGAGTGGATAGTTGCATGATCGTGTGGCGCGGTACTGTTGCCACAGCGGCAGCGTGCCTGCAAAGGTTGGCATGCCGACGTGGTGGGGCAAATTCACCAGCTCTTCGAGAAACAGAAACATCACAAGGCCAAGGGCGACGTTGCCCAGCCGGACGGTCTCCGGGAACAGACCCCACAGGAAAGCGACGGACGCGGGCATCCACAGCGCAGACAACACGCACCTGAGCAACTTCGGACGCGTCAAATCTCCGTGCCTGTACATGTCCAGCGGATAGGTCAGAAAGACGACGTGCTGGAGGAGCCCCGCGAGCGGCACCCAGCTTCGCCACGCCACGCGAACCAATCCGGGCACGCCATCGTCGCGAAATTTACGCAACGATTTGAGGACCGGATCGTGGTCCAGGTTGCCGGTCCACAGGTGGTGCTTCTGATGGATGTACTTCCAGGGAAAATAGGGAATCAAGCAAAACGTGCTGGCCAGATGGCCGAGGACTGTGTTGAACCACGTCGATGGAGACGCGCTCCCGTGCCCGCACTCGTGCAACAGCGAAAAGCTGTTGAAAAACACGACCGTCAAGACTAACTGGGACAGCAGAAACGAGGCGACTCCGCTGCGGTGGACCAGCCGAGAAAACACCACCAGGCAAGCGACGTCGAAAACAACCATCGCCACGGTCGGCCAGAACCGGGGGCGCAAGTCCAAGCGCGCCTGGATGGCGAGGTAGTCCTGCTTGGAAAGGCCGCTGGCGTCCATGGATCCCGATGCCGACGCGACCTAGCCGACTTCTTGCATCGCCACACGCGCTTCCTTGCGCCGCATCGTCAGCGCGCCGACCTCGCCGTACCGGTCGGCGATGTATTCGCTGTAGCGGTAAAGCCCGGAGCGGTTGAGGGCGTAAAGCCATACGTCGGCCAGGCGCTCGAATCCGGCCTCTTCGAGGACGGACACGTCGGTTTCGTCGACCGTGATCACGAACCGATCCCCCGTTGGCGTGGACGAAGGCTGCGACAAGATTCGATCGACCGCCGCCCTGGTCACGGTGCGATCGGCGTCAAGTTGCGGACAGATCGGCAACAGCCAGCAGGCGTTGAGCATCCAGGTCAGGTTGACTCCGGGCGAGGTTTCCTCCTGAAAAAGTGCCATGGCCGCTGTTCCGTCCTTCGTGACGAGCTCGATCCGGCGGCCCCGCAAGAGCCCGGCAGCACGAAAGGCTTTGCGCGCATTTGGCAGCTTGAATTCGCCCTCGACCATCGACAACGCGCGCGCTGGCTCCTCGCCAAGCATGCGCTCCGCCGCGCGCGCGACCAGCCGCTCGTCACCCCGGCGCATGGGCCGGATGCGGCACGGCGTCGACCCGGGCTCAATCACACTCTGATCCGTCACGCCGTCGCTTCCCTGCTTCATCCAGTAGTTCACTTTCACCCGCGCGACCGACTCCGGCGTCCCGGCCACCTCGAGAAATCGCTGCTGGAACGTGTTGGTTCCCGTGTTGTCGGCCTTGATGAAAAACACGATGTGGTGCGCGTCGTCGCGCGGCAATACGTAGTCGAAGTAGGCGACATGCACCGCTCCGCTCGCCTGTCCGAACGACGTGGCCGAGGCCCCGAAATGCTGCGCGAGCCAGGTCCGCTCCCAGGCACGCACGCCTGAAAACGTGGACTGCGGTGTTCCGGTTTGTGGGTGGACCAGCGTGCAGGCAACGTCGGCTTTCGGCTGGTGCATGCGCCGCCACGTCGCGGAAACCATCGGCGCAACCGACTCGATGTTGCGCAGCATGAAATCCGCCACCAGACCCGCGCGCCGGTACAGATCAAGCATCGTCCGAAAATCCGCACCCTCGTGCATGGCGATGTCCGGGTTGCGAAGCGCGGCGAGCAGGTTGATGAACGCGGTGTCGGCCGTGCCCCGGTCGTTCCGGCCCGCCACGTGAACCAACGCACGCTTGGACCCTTGCACGCCGCGCACTTCCATGTCCCCCAGCGACACGCCTTGCCCTCGCCACTCGACGGTCACGTTCTCCAGCGGCAGGTTGCGCCACAGAATGTCGGTCTTTAGGTTCGCCTCGAAACAAAGACCACCAAACGACAGATCGCGTAGGGGCCGACGCACCGTGATCCCCATGGCTGGATTGTGGAACAAGACGGTCAGCGGCTCCATGAGCTTGGTTTCGGCGCGCTTCTCGCGCCGCCACCGGCGCCGCCGCAGCAGCAATGGCAGCGACAGGGTGACCTGCAGGCCAGTCTGTTGCACCACCCGCACGTCCAACTCGTAGCTTGATCCGAACAACTCGAACCCCACCGTCACCTGCGGCGGCAGCGCCGCTTCAGATTCCAGGTCGGCCAATGTGACGCGCATGTCGTCCGTACCGACCGCCGCGAGCCGAACCGACCCCAGCATCTTGCCCTGGCCAGTGAGCCATCCGGGCCGCTGCATCATCGCCGCCAGATCGAGGTATCGCTTGATCCTCCGTGGCTGCGCAATGAGGTCGCGCGACGAGCGCGCCGGGTCGGCCTGCACGTCTCCCAGGGACAGGCGGCAGCGAAACAGTCGGTTGCCCTGCGGCGAACACCACGGGATCGCGTCGAGCACCGTGGCCGCAGCTCTGCGCAGGATGCGCCGATCCCCGCGCAGCTCGACCGGATCGATGCGGATCCCCGGCTCGAGCGGAACCGTCGATTCGATCATGCAATGCGTGGCACCGAGCCCCAGAACCGGAAACACATGCAAGTCGCGGTCATCGGTTGCCATCGCTGCCACCAGAACCAGGGCCTCGCACCCGGGACCGTTGACCCGAGCCTGGGTTCGTGGCGGCAACGGTTCCAGCCGTGATCGCACGTCGACCAGGACGCGCGCGGCACGCCCTCCCATGGGCTCGATCCTGTGCGCCGACAAGACCCAGGGTACCTGCGCATCAACCGAATACACCCGAACCCCGCCCGACAACCGATCCTCAGGCGCGATGGCGGCCGCCGCAATCGGAAACAGCCGCAACCACTGCCGGTCGCCTTCGTCTTCCAGGGCGTCGACGTAACTGCCCAGCTTGGCTTGAAAGGGCCCCTGGTCGATCACGACGGGCACGAGGCTCCGCGCCGCCAATTGCAGTTTGCGGCGCACCTCTCGAAGCCCGGCCGACATTCCACTCATGACCGCGCGATTATGAACCGACGGCGGGAGAGTTGGGGAAAATTCTTGCGGCGGCGAGGTCTGGATGCAGGTTTGTCGCGCGGCTCCAGACCCGCAGCCGCGTGCCTGATGCCGAGGTCGAAGCGCGTGGTCATCAGGAAGCGGCAGGCGGCCCTGGACGCTGGCGTGCTTGCTGGCGTGCTTGGTACTCGCGCACGAGCTTCATGCTCGACCGCCACTCGGCGGCGAAGAACGTGACCAGAGCCGACCGCTCGCGGCCCCGGCGAACCAGAGCCTGGCCGGGGTGCGGGCGACCGCGCCGCAACGAATAGTCCCCCATCAGCCGGGGTGCTGCACGGTCGATCGTTCGCGGAGAGGCCGCCGCCCGGCCTTGGGACAGCACCGCAGGTGCGCGGCAACAGGCGACCAGCAGAGCGAGCCATTGTCCGACCAGCGCTGGCGCTAGAGCGGGCGCGGCGTAGTCGTGCCACTTCGATGTGCCGTGAGTGGTCAATGCGGTGGTGCCGTTGAGTTCGACCTTCCATCTTCCCACCGGCGCAAGGGAATCCACCACCGCACCCGTCTGCACGGCACGATGCAGCTCGTGGAGTTGCGCGATGCCGATGGGATGGCCTGCACGGGCAAAGGCGGCCATCAGACCGATGGCCTGCTACTTTGAGCCGAGCCTCCACCGCGCGTTGCGCGTGAAGGCTGCGGAGACTGACCACACCGTGTCGGAACTTGTGAACGACGCCGTTCGGCTGCAACTCGCGGAAGACGCCGTCGATCTGCAAGCCTTTCGGTCTCGGGTGACGGAGCCGACGTTGGCGTTCGAATCGCTGGTTCGGGATCTGAAACGCCGTGGCAAGTTATAGGATCGAGGTCAAGCGCTCGGCTGCAAAGGAAATCGCCAACCTTCCGACAGTGGATGTCAGTCGGCGGGAAAGCCCGGTACCTCCCCCCGCTCGCGATATAGTGGCACCATGGATCTCGCGGCGTTCGTCGCCTCGCCGTTTGTGGCGCGCCGTGAGCGCCTGCAAAAGCGCCTCGGCGATCGGCCGGCCCTGATTCCGTCCGGCACCTATCGCCCGCGCAACTACGCGGCCAACACCTACCCGTTTCGCGCCTCCAGCCACTTCCTGTATTTCTTTGGTCTGCCGCTGCGCGATGCGTGGGCGCTGTGGGACGGCGGCGCGTGGACCGTGTTCGTCCCCGAGCCTGACCTCGACGACGCCGTATGGTCGGGGCCGCAGCCAACATTGTTCGAACTCGCGCGCGCTCTTGGCTGCGCCGTGAAGTCGCGGGCTGACCTTGCCGCCACCATCGCCGGTCCGGCCACCAAGGCACAGACTGCGACGATCCCTGCGCCTGACCTCGAAACCACCACCGAGCAGACCCGCCTGCTGTCACGCCCGATCGAGCGGCGGCGATTCGACGCAGTGGACTTGCCCTTGGTCGACGCGCTCATCGAATTGCGCCTGCAGCACGACGACGCGGCGATTGCCGAACTGCGCCTCGCGTCTGTCGCAACGGCAGCGGCTCATCATGCGGGCATGAAGGCGACCCGGCCGGGCCTCCGTGAAAGCGCCGTCCGCGCGGCGATGGAAGCCGAACTGTGCGCGCGCGGCATGACGATGGCCTACGGTTCGATCGTGACCGTGCATGGCGAGGTCTTGCACAACGAAGATCACCACCACCTGCTGGGACCAAACGACTTGTTGCTGGCCGACGTGGGTGCCGAGACGCCCGGCGGCTGGGCCGGCGATGTGACCCGCGTGTGGCCGGTGTCGGGCCGCTATTCGTCGACCCAGGCGGAGATGTACGACGTCGTCTTGCGGGCGCAGCAGGCGACGGTGGCCGCGGTCGCGCCCGGCGTTCGGTACCGCGATCTGCACCAGCTCGCCTCGCGCGAGCTCGCGCGTGGCCTCGTGGGCCTCGGCATCCTGCGCGGCGATCCAGCGGAGCTCGCCGCCGACGGCGTGGTGACGTTGCTCTTCCCGCACGGCGTTGGCCACCTGCTGGGCCTTGACGTGCATGACATGGAGGATCTGGGCGATCGTGCGGGCTATGCGCCGGGGCGAACCCGCGCCACCGAGTTTGGCATCAAGTTCCTGCGCCTTGATCGCGATTTATTGCCCGGGATGGCCGTCACCATCGAGCCCGGCCTGTACGTGATTCCCCGTCTGCTTTCCGATCCCGCACAACTGGCGCGCGCTGCTGGCCGCCTGGATCGCGCGCGCCTGGCGCAATTCGCCGACGTGCGTGGCATCCGCATCGAGGACGATGTTCTCGTGACCGCCACGGGGCACGAGGTTCTGACCGCCGCGATTCCCAAGGAGCGCGAGGCTGTGCAAGCCGTGATGCGGTGATTCGCCGCCTGCGACTTTTCGCGCGCTGCTTCGGCGTGGTGGCGCGGTGCAGCCCCCGCCCGCCTCGTCTGCGTCGCCGCCTTGCCGTGCTCGCCATCGGGCTGCTGCTCATTTTATTCTGGCAACAGCAGTTCTGGAAACACCTCAACCATCCGCCCGCAACGTGGCGCCACGGTGCCGCAATGGGCCTTGTGGAACAGCACTATTACGTCTACTTCTACTATTACCTGGGCCTGTACCCGGTGACGTCACTGGTCGATCACGGCTACTCGCTGGCCGAGGCGCACCGAACCATCGACAAGCTGGGCAAGTCGCTGCTGATGGAATACGCGCGGCCGATCTTCGGTCCCCTGCGCAACGGCGATCACGGGCGCATCTGGCTGTACATGCCCGCTGCCTGGTGGCGTGGAACGCCCAAAGATCCGACCGTGCAACCCGCCAACGCGGCGGCCTTCATGCTGGCGCTGATGGCGGCGTTCACCTCGTTTTGGTGGGCGGGAAGACCGGCTCTCGGGGCGGCCCTCGTCATGGTCATCGGATCTTCGCCGTATCAGCTGTTTGAAATCTACGGCAACGAAAATGTCTTCGGCTGGACCGGCATCGCTGCGTTGCTCCTGCTCGCGCTCACGCTGCCGTTCATGGACGGCAAGCGCGGGTGCCGCAAGAAGTGCCGGTGGGTGTTCCTGCTGCCGCTCGCGGCGGGCCTTCTGATGGGCAGCATCCGCCACATTCGCTCCGAGCCGATGGGAATCCTGCTATCTGCGGTCGTGGCGATTGCACTGCTCGTGGGGGCGACGCGCTGGCGCCGCGCGGCGCTGGTGGCAACGCTGCTGGGCGCTTACGCCACGGCGGCGATGGGATGGACGGCTTACTTCCTCCACGTCATCAAGGTCACCCACGACGTCGTGACGAAAGCCGGTGGGTACCCACACCCGGCCGCCAGCTCGCCGCGCGTCAACCACAGCCTTTGGCTGCCGATCTGGGAGGGCCTGGGCGACTACGACACCAAGTACGGACACAAGTGGGACGACATCGCCGCCAACTTCACCGCGAGACCACTTCTGCAAGCCAAGTACGGCATCACCTACCCCCCATCGTGGGATGGGCGCTACGCGTTCCGGGGCGCGTTCCTGGACGCCAAACAGCACTACATGCAGCTACCCTGCGAGCTGCCGCACTTTTTCGATGTGCTGCGCGACGACGCTCTGTCGCACATCCTCGGCGATCCGTTGTGGTACCTGCGCATCCTCGGCCATCGCGTCTGGGCGATTCTCACCGACACCAGCCCGCTGGCACTGAAATTCGCCAACCGGACGCTGGTGCAGCTTCCGATCAGCGGCTTGCTGTTTTTACCGATTCTCGCCGCCTTGATCGCAGCGCGCAGTCGGCTGTTCGTGCAGCTTGTGTGTTTCACGTTGCCGCTGTCGTTGCCCGCGCTGGTCGTCTTCTCGAAACAGGGGATGACCCATTCCGGCCTCTACCATCTGTTCGCGGTGGTGATCGCGCTGGTGCTGGTGGCCGAGACGGCGATCCTGTGGGGTCGGCTCACCCGGCGGGCGGCGCGGCGTGATCGTCGGCGGCTCGCGATGACTGCGGCTTGACTGGTGCCTACGTGAGGCGGCTCAGAACGAGGCAACCGTTGGTGCCGCCAAATCCGAAGCTGTTCGAGATCGAGTGGCGAATCCGCAACTCTCGCGCCGTGTTCGGCACGTAGTCGAGATCGCAGTCCGGATCTGGGGTCGTGTAGTTGATGGTCGGCGGCACCACCCCGCGCGCGATCGCCAACGCGCACACCGCCGCCTCGACCCCGCCCGCCGCGCCGAGCATGTGTCCGGTCATGCTCTTGGTCGAACTGACCATCAGCTTGCGGGCGTGATCGCCAAAGACCTTCTTGATCGCCATCGTCTCATTGGCATCATTCATCGCCGTCGAGGTGCCGTGCGCGTTGATGTAGTCGACGTCCGTCGGCGCAAGACCCGCGTCTTTGAGCGCCAGGCGGATGCAGCGCTGTGCGCCCTCGCCCTCGGGTGCCGGTGCCGTGATGTGGTGTGCGTCGGCGTTGGCCGCGTAACCTTTGATCTCGCAGTAGATATTCGCGCCGCGCGCCTTGGCATGCTCAAGCTCTTCGAGCATCACGATGCCGCAACCCTCGGCGATGATGAAGCCATCGCGATTCAGATCGAACGGTCGCGAAGCTTTCTCCGGCTCAGCGTTGCTGGTCGACAACGCCCGCATCGCGCCGAACCCCCCGACGCCGAGCGGGGTGACCGTCGCCTCGGTGCCGCCCGCGATCATGGCGTCGGCATCGTCGCGCTGGATGCAGCGCAGTGCTTCACCGATCGAGTGGGTGGACGTCGAACACGCCGACACGTGGCTCATGTTCGGGCCCTTGGCGCCGTGGCGGATGCTGATCTGCCCCGGTGCCAGGTTGACGATGAGCTGCGGCACGAAGAACGGCGAGATGCCATGCCGCGGCCCCTTCGCGTTGAGCGACATCTTGGTGTCTTCGATGGTCTGGAGGCCGCCGAGACCCGCGCCCACGTAGCAACCGACCCGCTCGGCGAACGCGCCCTCGATCTTGAGGCCGGAATCCGCCACCGCCATGGCCCCGGCACCGATGGCGAACTGAATGAAGCGGTCGACCTGCCTGGTTTCGCGCGCGGTCATGTACTTGGTGGGATCCCAGTGCTTGATCTCACCGGCGATGTGCGTCGCAAACGCCGCGTGATCAAACTGCGTGATCGGCGCAATGCCCGAGCGCCCCTGGCACAGACCCTGCCAGGTTTCCTCGGTGCCAATGGCCACCGGTGTGACCAGCCCGAGTCCAGTGACGACGACCCGTCGTGACATATGTCGCGAGCCTCCGTATCCACGACCGGCGAGCGGCCACCATTGGCCACCCTCGCCGGTGCGGAAGTCAGCTACTTGGCCTTGGCCTTGATGTAATTGATGGCATCCCCGACGGTCTTGATCTTCTCAATGTCCTCATCGGGAATCTCGATCTTGAACTGCTCCTCGAACGCCAGGGACAGCTCCACGATGGCCAGCGAATCGGCCTTCAGATCCTCGGTGAACGACGCCGTGGGCAGAACCTTGTCCACCGCAACTTCCAACTGCTCAACGATGATCTTCTTGACTCGGTCTTCGACATGTTCGGCCATGGGTGCTGATTCCTCCTCGGGGTGCGTGGGCATGAACTCCGCCCACTGCGGGGCGATACCTTAGCAAAGGTTTTGCTACATCAAAAGGCCGCCGTTGACCCGCAAAATCTGCCCGGTGACGTAGGCGCCACCCGGCCCTGCCAGGTAAACCACCGCAGCCGCGACGTCGGCGGGCAATCCCACCCGGCCAAGCGGAATGGCCTTGATGAGTTCCGCGCGCCGTTCTGCGGGCAATTCGGCCGCCGTCATGTCGGTGTCGATGTAGCCCGGCGACACCGCGTTGGCGGTGATTCCGCGCGATGCGTATTCGCGCGCCCAGGTGCGGGTCAGGGCGATGATTCCGCCCTTGGCGGCCACGTACGGCCCTTGCCCCGCTGAACCCATCTCGGCTGTGATCGACGTCAGGTTGATGATGCGACCCTGCTCCCTGGCCTTCATCAGGTAGCGCAGCGCCGCGCGGGTGCAGTTCCAGGTGCCGCCGAGGTTGACATCGATGGCCCGTTTCCAGTCGGCGTCCTTGGCGCCCAAGGTCAGCGCGTTGACCGCGATGCCCGCGTTGTTGACCAGAATGTGCAGGCTGCCTTGCGCCGCTGCGATCTCCTTGATCGCCGCGTCCACCGCCGCCGCGTCGGCAACGTCGAAGCGTTTCATCGCCGCCTGCCCCCCCGCAGCCGTGATCTGCGCGACCACTTCGGTCGCCGCCGCTTCGCCAGCCACATAATTGACCACGACCTTGGCACCGCGCGCCGCCAGGGCCACCGCGATGGCCCGGCCGATGCCGCGCGAGCCACCGGTGACGAGGGCAACTTTGCCTGCCAGATCACGTTCCGTCTGCTCAGTTGCCACGGCTCTCCTCCTTGATTAAAGCGATCGATTCAGGATCCGCGGCACCCGCCACCGCGATCGATGGCGCGATGCGCTTGCACAGACCCGCGAGCACGGCACCCGCTCCAACCTCGATCGCACGGGTGACACCCAGCGCCGCCAGCCGCTGCACCGATTCTTCCCAGCGCACCGGGGCGGTCACCTGGTCGGTCAAAAGCTTTCGCATCCGACCAGGATCCTGATTTTCCGTTGCCTCGACGTTGGTCACGACGGGTACCGTCGGCCGCGCAAACTCCACCCGCGCCAATTCCGCGCCCAGCTTATCGGCGGCAGGTTGCATCAACGCACAATGAAACGGCGCGCTCACCGCCAGCGGCATCGCCCGCTTGGCACCGCGCTCCTTGCACAGCGCGGTTGCGCGCTCGACCGCCGCCTTGGCACCTGCGATCACCACTTGACCACCGCCGTTCAGGTTGGCCGCCGACACCACTGCGCCAGTTTCGCGGGCAGCATCCGCACAGGCCGCCGCAACTTCGGCCGGTCCAAGCCCAAGCACCGCCGCCATCGCGCCGGTGCCCGGTGCAACGGCTTCTTGCATGAACTTGCCGCGCAAATTGACGACGCGAATCGCATCTAAGAGCCGCATCGCGCCCACGGCCACCAGCGCCGAGTATTCGCCCAGCGAATGGCCCGCCACCACGCCGGGAGCGAGTCCGGTTTCCTTGGTCAGCACCCGCAAGGCGGCGATGCTGGTCGCCAGAATCGCCGGCTGCGCGTTCGCGGTCAGTGTCAGAGCCGCCTCGGGCCCGTCGAAGCATAGCTGCGCGAGTGAGAAGCCCAGCACCGACGACGCCTCCTCGAACACCGCGCGCGCCTCGGCAAACTGGTCGAACAAGGCTCGGCCCATACCTACTTTTTGCGATCCCTGACCGGGAAATAGAAATGCAATCACCGTCGCACTTGCGTCACCAGCGGATGGCTGCCGCTCCCCACGCCAGCCCGCCGCCGAGTGCGGTGAACAGCAGCACCTGGCCGTCCTTGATCTTGCCTTGCTCGATGGCTTCGTCGAGAGCGATTGGCAGCGAGGCCGACGAGGTGTTGCCGTACTTTTCGATGTTGATGAAAAAGCGCGACATCGGGATATCGACGCGTTCGGCAACGCCCTCGATGATGCGCAGGTTGGCCTGGTGGGCAATCACCCAGTCCACGTCTGCTGCGCCGAGCCCGTTTGCTTCGAGCGCGGTCTTGGAAGCGGCCGTCATGTTGCGGACGGCGTGCTTGTACACTTCGCGTCCATTCATCTTTACAAACGGGCGCTCGGCAGGCGGGCCCGTGTCGGGGCCGGACAACGGCCCGCGCGGTTTGCCCGAAGGAATGTACAGCAGGTCGGCCAGACCACCGTCGCAGTAGATGTGCGTGGAAAGAATGCCGTGATCGGGCCGCTCTTCGGGCACCAACAACACGGCACCCGCGCCGTCGCCGAAAAGCACGCAGGTCGATCGGTCGGTCCAGTCCACCATGCGGGACAGCGCCTCGACCCCGATGACCAGCACGCGCCGAAACTGGCCGCGCGCCATCAACCCGTCGCCCACCGACAAGCCGTACAGAAAGCCCGCGCACGCCGCGGACAGATCGAAAGCTGCGCCGCCGACCTTGGCACCCATCTTCTTCTGGATGTATGCCGCCGTCGCCGGAAACGGGTGGTCCGGGGTCACGGTGCCGACGACGATGCAGTCGATCGTCGCCGGGTCGACGCCCGCCGCCTTGCACGCCCTCATCCCCGCAAGGGCACCCAGATCACTCGTGGTCGCGCCGTCGGCGAGGATGCGCCGCTCGCGAATACCCGTGCGCTCGGCGATCCACCCGTCCGAGGTGTCGACCATGCGCTCAAGGTCCGCGTTGGTGAGGCGCCGCTCGGGCAGCGCGCGCCCGGTGCCGATGATCCGGCTGCGCATCACGATGGCAACCCTCCAGATCCGCTCTCGGCTGCCGGTTCGGCATCCCAAAGGAATGCGTGTTTTTCGACCGCGGACGTCAACTCATTGAAGAACTTCACCCGGGCGAACTCACGCGCGACCAGCACGGCGTTCTTGATCGCGCGCGCGTCCGATCCGCCGTGACAGATCAGCGCCACCCCTTCCACGCCAACCAGCGGCGCGCCACCCGTCTCGGCGTAGTCGGTTCGGCGCTTGAAACGCCGCAGCGCCGGACGCATCAGCGCCGCTCCGAGCTTGACCAGCAGGCCACCCCGGTCGACCTCTTGTCCCATCATGTGAAAAACCGCTTCGACCATACCCTCAAGACCCTTGAGTAGCACGTTTCCGGTGAAGCCGTCGGTGACGATGACATCGACGTCACCTTTGAAAATGTCGCGCCCTTCGACGTAGCCCACGTAGTCAAAATCTGCCGCCGCCCCGTCACCCTTGGTGCGCGACAAGAGCGCATGCGCTTCGCGGGTGAGCGCGGTTCCCTTGTGCTCCTCCTGCCCGTTGGACAGGATCCCCACCCGGGGCCGACCCATGCGGTGACGCAGGCGCGCGTACGTCGCGCCGAGAACCGCAAATTGCGCCAGAACGGAGGCGCGCACGTCCACGTTGGCACCCATGTCGAGCAGCGCGCATTCGCCTTTCAAGCTCGGAAACGTCGTCACGATCGCCGGCCGCTCGACGCCGCGCAGGCGGCCCCAAGCGAAGATTCCACATGCCAGCATGGCGCCCGAATTACCCGCCGAAACAACCGCGTCGGCCTCCCCGGCTTTCGCCAGATCGAAGCACACGCGCATCGAGGATTGTTTCTTGTGCCGGATCGCCACCGACGGCGCATCGTCCGAGGTGATCACGTCGGGGGCATGCCGCACCGACAGACGTCCGGGCACCGATCCCGCGCGCGCGATCTCGGCCTTCACGCGCTGCTCGTCCCCAACCAGGACCACTTCAATATCCTCGGCCGCGCCAAGCGCTTGCAGCACACCTGCAACCTCGACACCAGGCGCCGCGTCCGAGCCCATCGCGTCCACGGCGACGCGAAACCGGCTCAGGTGGTTTCCTCCTCCTTCGCCACCACCATGCGATCCTTGTAATAGCCACAGGCCGCGCACACCCGATGCGACAGCTTGGGCTCGGTGCAGCGCGGGCACGGAACGACGTGTGGAGTTGCTCGTTTCATCACCTGCGCGCGGCGAATGGCGGAGCGGGATTTCGACTGCTTGCGTTTCGGAACGGCCATGTTGTCCTTCTTTCTTCCTTACATACGATCGTTTACGAAAGTTTGAGATCACCCAGCGCAGCCAGCTTGGCACTCGCCACCCGTTGCTTCGCCTCGCATTCGCATGCGACGACGTTGCGGTTGCCGCCACACACCGAACACAGACCCAGGCATTCCTCCCGGCACAGCGCCCGCACCGGCATCGCCAGCAGAATCTCATCGCGCAGCTCAACCGTCAGGTCAATCACGCCGCCCGAAAAACCGATGCGTTCGGTGTCTTTGCTGTCGTCGGGCTCGGGCTCGTCGGCACCGCGTTTCAACTCGACGAACGACACCATGATGGGCACGTCGTAGGGCACCGTGGCGGGGTCAAGGCAGCGCGCGCACGCGGTCACGATGCCGCCCTTGAGGGCGCCGCGCAGCAGGACGTCGTCTCCAGCCCTGATGAGCGAGCCCTGCAAGGTCAGACCGCGCGCGCTCGGCTTGCCGTCGATGCTGGGGCACTCCGCCGCGACGAATTGCTCCGTCACCGGTACCTTGACCTCCCGGCCCTCTGGTCCTATGTCATCGATTTTATAGCGCATTTTGCCCAATGCGGGACTCCGATGGCCGATGGAAAGCACGTAACTATAGGTAGTACCGCCCGCCGGTCAAGGAGCAGGGGGTTGGATTAGCGCCCACTGCCCCGGCGGATCTGGAAGATGAGTTCGGCGTCGCGGCGCGAGCGGAAGCTGCCGGGGTCGCACTTGCCGCGGTCGGTGTCGCCGGCGAGCATGCCACGCGCGTAGTCGCGGCAGGTGGGGTAGCCGCAGCTCTCGCAGTCGGTCTGCGCCAGCGCCTCGGCGTAGAGCAGATCCACCAGCAACCCGGGATCCTCACCCGCCGCGTACACCTTGGGTTCGAGTTCAGCCTTGCGCGCCGCGACGGCGTCCGCCGCGTACACCGCTTCCTCTGAGTCGTCGCGCCGCAAGTGGTCCATCGCCCAGCGCACGGCCAGGCGGTTGTGTTCGGCCGCGCGATCACGCGCCTGCCGCGCGAACTCGCCACGCCTGGGCGTCGCGGGCACGTCGCCGCGCTTGTACTTGTACGGCACGACGGCGTCGCCGGGCCGCACGAAGCGGAACGTCAACGTCGGAAAAAAATCCGTCGCGCCCTCGAATTCGCGCGTCATGCGGATGCACTTGGTGTCCTCGGCGTCGCCGGGCGCGCGGTTCGGCACCGGACAGGACTCGACGCAGATGTTGCAGTACATGCACTTGCCCATGTCGATGTCGAAGCGGGTCATGGCGCGCACGTCGCCCACCTTTTCAAGGTCGATGGCGATGCAGTTGATCGGGCAGTCGCGCTCGCACGCCTTGCATCCCGTGCACGTGCTCATGTCGACTTCAAGGAAGCCGCGGTAGCGTTCGGGCAACGATTCATTCAGCGGGCGCGGCATCCGGTCGGGGTACTGCACGGTGACCGGCGGCTTGAACAGGTAGGCGAACGTCACCGCCATCCCCTCGAAGATCGACCGCGCCGCAGTCCACACGTTGCGGAACCCACCGGCGTTGCCGGGGCGCGAGGGGCCTTCAGTGGCGATGGGTAGCGTCACACCGCCAATCTACTATGGGATCGCGGCGTCAGCTTGGTCAGGCCGAATTCACCACGTCAGGCGGGAGGTCCCAAGGCTC
>CAYSKR010000073.1:0-3682 GCA_964431675.1 uncultured Myxococcales bacterium | reverse complement strand
GGCCTGGCCGCGTCGCAGGCTCAACGCGCCAAGCGCAGCCGCCAGATCTCCGACCGCGACGAGCCCGACCCGGGCGGCGCTCGAAGACAGGGCCGCGTGCAATTCCTCGAGCGGGAACGGGACGGCGATCTCGGCCGCGAGGGGCGCGATCGCCACCCGCAGCCCGCGCGACATGGCCTTGTGCGCCAGCGCCGCACCCTGCACGTGATCAGATTCAGGGACTTCGGGATGGCGGTACTCGGGGATGAACGAGCGGACCAGGCCCGCGAGAATCATCCCCATCTGGGCTGGCCCCGCAGCCGCGAGGACGTCGAAGTGACTTTCGACGAGTCGAATGGCGTACGCGCCACCGAAGCGCACCGCGCCCACGCCCGCCGCGACAAGTTCGGTACCCAGGATGATCGCGGGTTCCTCGCCGGGCTCGACCGTCAGGGCCCGCGGGTCAGCGGCTGACACGTAGACCGAGTAGCCACTGACCCCGAGATCAGCGGCCAGCGGATCAATGATGGCCCGGGCGGCGAGGCCCGGCGTGACCCGGTCGCCGCGCCCGACGCCAAAGCGGGCCAGGTCAGGTTTCCTTCCCTTGACCAGCGCCGGACCGTACAGCCGCATGACGTGGCGAATCCCGGACAACAGCACCGCCGGCAACGTCAGCGCGTCAAGCCGCGGGTTGGCCAACGGCGCAAGCCGACGTCCGTGGCGTGGAGCCACCGCCCAGCCCGTGCCCTCGCGTTCATGAGGATCATCCGATACCGCCGCCAACAACTGCGCGGCCGACGCAGAGCACGCGCTGCGCTGACGCCAACGAAGCAGCGAGATGATGGTGCGCAATCCGCCCAGGGCCGTGGGATCGCGGCGCACGTCCCCCCGCGCCAACGTGATGGCGCTGTCGAGAAGGACGTTGCGCGCCTGCGCCTCCTTGTTGCGCTCATAAAAGCGAGCCAGCTCGCCGATCGCTTGCAGGCCGCGCGGATTCTCGGCGACGGCCCGTCCCAGGGCTGCCGCGGCACCGTGCAAGTCTCCGCTTTTTTCACGGAGCGCGCCCAGGCGAAGCAAGAACGGCAAGCGCTTGGCGGCGTCGCTTTGCCAGGCGACGAGTTGCTCGGTCACGATGAGCGCGCGACGCAAATCGTGTTGCTTGGCGTACAGCTCCGAGAGTGCCTCGTTCGCCTCACGGTGGACCGGCTCTATCTGGCAGACCCGCTCGAAGGCACCCGTGGCCACGCGAACGTCGTTGAGCCGCCGCCAGTATATCCGACCGATCAGCAGCAACGTTTCTTTCTGTTTTTCTGGTTCTTGCTCCAGCCGGACCTGGCGCAACAACAACTCGGCCGCGACCGCGAACGCGCCATCCTTGAACTCGAGTTGCGCCAGGTCGTCGAGCGCGCGCGCGTTCCCCGGAAAAAGTGCCACCACCGCCCGTAATTCCTCCTTGGCCGCCGCGCGATTTCCGATTGGGTCGGCGAGCAACCGCGCCCGGTCCAGCCGCAGCGCAACCGCCGCAGGACCATCGCCTGCTGTGGAAATCGCGCGTTGCAACAGGTTGGCAAGTTCCTTGGCGTCGCCCAGTTGATCCAGCAGACGGCGGGCGTTGGCAAACGCTTTATCGTGGCCCGGCCTGGCCTCGTAGGCGCGCACCGACAGCGCCGCTGCGCGCCGCAGGTCACCTTTTTGCTGTTCCGCGAGTTCGGCCGCCAGCAGCAACGCGTCCGACTGCCGACTTGCACCCTGCGCGTGGATGGCAACGTTTTCGGCTGCGGCCACGGCAACATCCCAGTCGCCGGTCGCCATGCTCCATCGTTGCCGGAGCACGTGCGCGGCGAGCAAGTCTGGCTCAAGCGCGAGCGCACGCGCAAGTGCGGCCTCCGCGCGCGGCGCGTCCTCTCTTGCGTGCCAGAAATACGCCGCTCGCAAAAGCAGGGTGGACGGCAAGCGTCGGTCGACGCCGGGCATCTGCGTCAGTTGCTCGGCGGCGTGCTCATGACGCACGGCCACCGCAGTACCCGCCGGGTCCGTGAGCAGCTCATTGGCCAGCAACCGCTGGATTGCCAGCAACGCCGGTGCGTCGCCCCCCGCGTACACGGCAGCGGCGGCCCACGACCGGAGGTCGCCATCGACCCCGGGGTGTCCTTCGGCCAGCAACACCGCGGCCAGATTCGCGGCGGCCGCGATGGAGGGGGCCTCGCGGCCAAGCCAGGCAAGCCCCTTCGCCACGACCGTGGCCTCGGCGTCTGAAAGCCGCGCAAGGCATCGGTGCAAGCGAGCGCCGGGATTCGCCGGATCCAGCGCCAGGGCTTCGTCGATCAACGTGGTCGCGCGATCCGAATCGTGCAAAAGATCGCGTCTCACCAGGGACTCCTCGACCAGCGACGCCGCCGCCTCCGCTGGGCCAGCACCCTCGGTTGCCGCGGCGTCGGCATGGAATAAAGCGAGTCCAAGGCCGTCTCGCAACGACCAGAGGACGCGCCGCAGGCCGAGGTTCGCGTCAGGGGCCATCGGGCCCGAGCACAGCTCACGGTAGACGGCAGCGGCCCCGTCTCGGTCGCCGGTGCTCTCAAGCAACTCGGCCCGGCGCATGGCGATGACCAGGCGATCCCGATCATCGTTCAGGCGACCCTCGAGCGCCCGAAATAGGGCCATCTTTGCCGCCGTGTCGAGCGTCGGCCCGAGGCTTCTCGACGTCGCCACGCGCGCAATCAAGCGCGGCAACGTCGAGTCCGCCGGTGCGCCTTGCGCCACGAGCGCTGGCATCGCAAGCGCCAGGGCGTCGGCGACTTGGCCCGCTGCAAGCAGCCAGCCAATGCTCTCTTCAAGCAGGTGGGGAGCCGCGGGTACGGCCGTCACGAGGGCCTGGGCAATGGTCGCCGGGTCGCGCCTCGGGTGCAACATCACGGCCATCAGCGTTTCGGGGTGATGGGCCGGAGCGTCTCCGGTGCTGGTGAACAAAGGGATGCGCAAAAGCGCGTCGGGCGCCCGATTGGCGAGGAATCGCATTTGCGTCGCGTGCTCGCGCATGGCAGCGGCCAACGCCTGCGAACCGGGACGATTCCAGGCTTGCGCACCATCGGCGAGCAGATCCGCTGCAACACCCGCCCGGCCCGCCTGGTGTTCGAGCCAGGCGAGTTGCCAAAACGCTGGATCGCCCGGGCTATTTTCCAGCGCTGCATGAAACGCCCCGGCGACTCCGCTGTCATCGCCACTTGCGCCCAGAACTTCAGCCCGCAAAATGTGCGCGGCGAGGCGGCGGCCCGGATCGTGCTCGGCCCACAGCGCAAGCACGCCCGCTCGTGCCTGCGCTTGCGGGATGCACCTGGCAATCCTCTCGGTCACAAGCCCGAGCGGCATCGCTCCCGGCAGCGCAGCCAGTTGACCACCGGCGAGCGCGAGTGCTTCGTCGGTGCGGCCCTGCGCCAGGTGTTGCATGGCGGCGCGGAAGGCCCACAAGGTGCGCAGCGCGGGTTCAAGCGTCATGTCCTTGCGGGGGCCAAGGGCTTCCATCAAAGCCAGGCGATCGGTCCACGGCAAAAAACCTGCGCTTTGCGGCCCAAGGGCCTGGCGCAGGAGAGCCAGCGCTGCCTCGTCGTGCCCGCCCGCTCGCGCAACCCGCGCGGCCCAGCGCAACGCCGGGGTCTGCAACGCAGCCCCGAATGCATCCTGCACGGGCTTGGCCTGCATCCCCGAC
>CAYSKR010000072.1:0-10439 GCA_964431675.1 uncultured Myxococcales bacterium | reverse complement strand
GTTCACGCAGCGGCGGCACGCGCAGCGCAATAACGTTCAGCCGGTAATACAGATCCTCGCGGAAACGGCCCTCTTTGACCGCCGCGCGCAGATCCTGGTTGGTCGCCGCGACCAGGCGAAGATCAACCTTGTGCGTGCGTCCGCCGAGGCGTTCCACCTCTCCCTCCTGCAGAACACGCAGCAACTTCACCTGCACATGGATGGGAATTTCGCCGATTTCATCGAGAAAAAGTGTGCCGCCGTCGGCTTGCGTGAACCGCCCATCGTGCCGCTGCACCGCGCCGGTGAACGCCCCGCGCTCGTAGCCAAACAACTCGGCCTCCAGGATCGTCTCGGGCAACGCCGCGCAGTTGACCGGCACGAACGGCCTGCCACCGCGCGGCGACATCTCGTGAATAGCGCGGGCGAGCAACTCCTTGCCGGTGCCGGATTCACCAAGCAACAACACCGTTGCCATCGACGGCGCCGCTTGCCGGACCGTCTCCATGGTGCGGCGCCAGGACAACGACTGTCCGATCAGCGTTCGATGCCGCTCGGCTGCAAGCTGAGCCTTCAAGGTGCGGTTCTCCTGCACCAGCGCCCGCTTCTCCATCGCCTTGCGCACCACCCGAACCACGTGGGCGCGCCGCAGCGGCTTGGTGACGAAGTCGTACGCGCCCTCTTTCATTGCCTCGACCGCGTTCTCGACCGTGCCGTACGCCGTCATGAGGATGGTCTCGGTTTCGGGCGAAACGCTTCGACTTGCCTTGAGCAGGTCAAGCCCCGACATCCCGGGCATCACCAGATCGGTCAGCAACACCGAGACCGGCTCGCGCCGCAGCAGTTCAAGGGCCTCGCCCCCACCATGTGCGGTCAGCACCCGCAGCGATTCACGCTGGAAAACCTGCTGCAGCGAATCGACGATGCCAGGCTCGTCATCGACCACCAGGACAGTCGGCTGTGAAATGGCGCTTACTTCGTTTTGCATCATAACCTATTGAAATCATTGCAACGCCATCCGTGACGAAATGGCACCATGAGCATTTACTCGCCAGTATGACACGTATTCCGTCGCTGCGCTCGCGGTTTGCCAAGTTGACAGATGGAAGCTGCGTGCGCTGGTCGTGGGCAGTTCGTGTTAGGGTTTCGCGATGGGTCTCACCTACGTCACCGTCAAGATGAGCGCTACTGGTGGCGGCGGCTCACCGTACGAGGGACAGTTTCTCGCGGATGCCGGCGCCACCGATTCGTTCGCGCCCATGGACCAACTTCGGAAAGCTGGGATTTCGGCCGTCGGGAAATCCGCCTACGAGATGGCCGATGGCACCGTTAGCGAATACGAGTTCGGTCTCGTCCAGATCGAGTTCATGGGCGAGCTGACAGCGGGGCGCGTGGTCTTTGGGCCACCTGGGACGGAACCTCTTTTGGGTGTTACCGCTCTGGAGTCAGTGGGGATTTTGGTTGATCCCGCACACAAGACACTGAAACGCCTACCCGCTATTCCCCTCAAATAGCCGACGATGATCGTCGGACCGTGGCGACGCCGGGACAGATGAACAACGGCGGCAAGCTGATCCCGGATCCGATGACCCACGAACTGGCCCTCGCGGTTTGCCAAGTTGACAGGACGAGGCGATGGAACCCTGGGCGTCTACTCGAGGCCCAAGGAAAAGCGGAGCGAGTCGTCGAGCGCTGTCATCTTGCGTGGATTCAGCAGAGCAATGCGATCAACAAGCCACGTCTTGGGGATGGTCACCACATTGTCGGCATTGGCCACGCACGCGCGGGGCAGGCCGTCGCGGTGGTCAAGTTGCACTTCTGGAGGTATGCCACGGCGCGTGCGCGAGACTTCAACCACGGTGACCGAATTGCGAATCGCGTACGACGACTCGCGCGACACCAAAACCACCGGCCGACGTCCAGACGGAGGGGGCATGGCAGCCCACCAGATCTCGCCGCGCTTCATTCCCAGGGCTCCCATGCCGCGACGGCCGCGGCCGCGACGGCCACGCTGTCCGCGTCAGCTTCGGGGTGCTTGAGATAGCCGCGCGCATAACGAAGTTCCCGGTCGTCGGGGAGACGAGCCTTGAGCCATTCATCCAGGGCTTCGCTCACCACCGAACTGCGCGAACGGCCGACGCGGTGGCGCTCCTTTTCGACGGACGCCAACGTGGCGCGTGGCACGCTCACGGCGATCTTCTCGGCAGTCTTCATACCATAAGAATACTTTAGTATGAACAAATGACAAGTGGGTTCAGCGCGCCAGACATGCAGTTGACGCAAGGCCCAGAGCGCGCTATGGAAGCGTCCTCAGATGCGTCTGACCGGTGGTCTTGATCGCGGGCGTCGGCTTCGGGCCCCACGTGGGTCCGCCACGCGGCCAACCAGCGCCAAGGTGCGTGAGGCGATCTTCAACATCCTGGGCCCTCCTCCCCCGGAGGCAGTCCTGGATCTGTACGCCGGCACCGGTGCCCTGGGCATCGAGGCGCTGTCGCGCGGCAGCGCGAGCGCGTGTTTCGTCGAGCGCGAGCCGCGTGCGCTGGCCGCATTGCACCGCAACATGAAAGAGCTTGGCCTTTCCGAGCGCGCCACGATCCTGGGCGCAACCGTCCGGCAAGCGATCGACCGCCTGGACGATACCGAACAGCGTTTTTCCTGGGTGTTCATGGACCCCCCGTACGCCCTGGGCGAGGCGCAGCAAGTGCTTGAAGCGCTGTCGGGGAGCAGCATTCTGTCATCGGGAGCGGTGGTCATCGTCGAGCATGACAAGCGCCACGTCCCGCCAGCGACCGCGGGATCGCTGCACTTGACTGATCGGCGCTACTACGGCGACACCGGCGTCTCGTTTTACCGGCGGAACCTGGGACTCGCCTGACATGGCTGCCGCAAAGGCCGTGGCGGTGTATCCTGGCACCTTCGATCCGATCACCAACGGGCACGTCGACATCCTGCGCCGCGCGCGCGGCCTGTTCGACCACGTGATCGTCGCGCTGGCCGACAACGTGCGCAAGGCCCCCCTGTTCTCGATCGACGAACGCATCGCCATGGTGCGCGCCAGCGCCGCCGCCGATCCGGGGATCGAGGTGGACACCTTCCAGGGCTTGCTCGCCGACTACGCCCGTGGACGCGGCGCGCGGGTCATCATTCGCGGGCTGCGCGCGATCGCCGACTTCGAGTACGAATTTCAGGCCGCGCACATGAACCGGCGGCTTGAACCGGGCGTCGAAACGCTGTTTCTGATGACCAGCGAAGACAGCTTTTTTGTCTCGTCGTCTCTGGTAAAAGAAGTCGCCGCCATGGGCGGTGACGTCACCAAGATTGTTCCTCCCGCCGTGGTGGCGGCCCTCGCGAAGAAGCACCAAGCAGCCACAGGAAAACCCGGATGAAGATCTCGAAACGCCTCTGTGTCATCGAACCCAGCATGACCCTCAAAGTTTCGGCCAAGGCGGCCGAACTGAAAGCCAAGGGCATCGACGTCGTCAGCTTTGGTGCCGGCGAGCCCGACTTCGACACACCCGTCCACATCAAGGAAGCGGCGAAGCGGGCGCTCGACGCTGGCGCGACGAAGTACACCGCGGTCGAAGGAACGCCGGCGCTGCGCAAAGCGACCGCAGCGTGGCTCAGCAAGGCGCACGGATTCGAGGTCACCCCCAAGGAGGTGATCGTCACCGTCGGGGCCAAGCAGGCCATCTACAACGCATTCCAGGCGGTGCTCGACGAAGGCGACGAAGTCATCCTGCCGGCACCGTACTGGGTCAGTTACTCGGAGATCGCCAAGCTCGCGGGCGCCAAGCCCGTGCCGGTGTGGTGTCGTCCCGAGGACGGTTTCAACATCGATCCCGGGGCGGTGGCCAGAGCGATCACCCCCAAGACCAAGCTCATCCTCATCGTGTCACCGTCGAACCCGACGGGCGCGGTGTTCGGCGAGAAGGAGTTGCGCGCGGTGGCTGACCTTGCGGTCAAGCACGACTGTTGGCTTCTGACCGACGACATCTACCGTTCGCTTTGTTATGGGGACGCAAAGTACGTGCAGCCGGCAACGTTCGCGCCCGAGATCCGGAAGCGGACGATTATCGTCGACGGGGTGTCGAAGTCCTTTGCCATGACGGGATGGCGCATTGGATTCGCCTGCGCCCCGCTCGACGTGATCGAAGCAATGGGCACGTTGCAAGGCCAGTCGACGACGAACGCCGCGGCGGTCAGCCAGGCCGCAGCCCTGGCGGCGCTCGAAGGTCCGACCGACGAGCTGGAAAAGATGCGCCTCGAATTCGACCAGCGCCGCCAGTACATGCTCGCGGCCCTGCGCGCGATCCCGGGCGTCAAGTGCGTCGAGCCCAAGGGCGCGTTCTATGCGTTCCCCGACGTGTCGGCGTTCAACGGGAAGAAAACACCGAACGGCAAGATCATCGATGGCGATGCGTCGCTGTGCGAGTACCTGATCGAGGACGCCAAAGTGGCCGTGGTGCCCGGCTCCGCGTTCTACGCGCCGGGATACGTGCGGCTGTCGTACGCCACCTCGCAGGCGAACATCGAGAAGGGCGTCGGCCGCATGGCCGAAGCGCTCAAGAGTTTGCGGTAAAAGCGAGGCAGCGCGACCCAGCCAAAAGAGGCAAGAGCGCGGCGACGGTTTGGCGTTTGGGCGGTTCCCCCATAGATTCCACCGCGATGGAGCCAGGTTGGCTGTCGCCTGCGACGAGGCAAGTCATCGCGGTGGCCCTGTCCGAGGATCTCGGGCAAGGCGACGTGACGACCGACGCGCTCATCGCACGGGACGCCTGGGCGCGGGGAACGATTGTCGCACGTCGTGACATCGTGCTGGCCGGCGTTGCGGTCGCCGCCGAAGTTTTTCGGCACGTCGACCGCAGGATCCATATCGAGCGCAGGGCGGCGGATGGAGACCGCGTCACGGCGGGCGCGGCCGTGATGACCTTGCGGGGACCGGCGCGCGGCGTGCTTTCCGCCGAACGCACCGCGCTCAATTTCATGCAGCGCCTGTCCGGCATCGCCACGTTGACCCGGAAGTTCGTCGACGCCTGTCGCGAGTTTCCCGGCGTGTCCATCGCCGACACGCGCAAGACGACGCCCGGCCTGCGGGCGCTGGAAAAGGCGGCCGTCAGGGCGGGTGGCGGCAAAAACCACCGCTTCGATTTGTCTTCGGGGGTGCTGATCAAGGACAACCACCTGGCGCTGGGCGACTCGATCGTCGGCGCCATCGCCCGCGCGCGCGCCCACGTGCCGCATGGCCTGAAAATCGAGGTGGAGGTCGATACCCTCGCACAATTTGACGAAGCACTTGCCGCTTGCGCGGACATTGTGCTGCTCGACAACTTCTCCGTCGCCGACATCCGGGAAGCCGTGCTGCGCGCCCACGCCAAACCGCCCTCGCCGCTTCTCGAAGTGTCCGGCGGCGTGACCCTGGCGACGGTGCGCGAACTCGCATCCACCGGCGTGGACATCATCTCGGTCGGCGCGCTGACGCACTCGGCACCGGCCGTTGATCTGTCGATGGAGATCGTCAAGGACACTCGATGACGCCAGAGCGCCGGATCGGGCGCGCGGTGCAAGCGATCGAAACCTGCGCATCGACCAACGACGAAGCCGCGCGCATGGGCCGCGCAGGTGCCCCCGAGGGATTGGTCGTGGTCGCGGAACAACAAACCGGCGGACGCGGGCGCCTTGGACGAACCTGGTTTTCCCCCGCCGGTCAAAACCTTTACCTGTCGATCTTGCTGCGACCCGATCGCGAGCCTGCACAGATGCCGCCGCTGACCCTGATGACCGGCGCCGTCATCGCGTCCGTGATCGAAAGACAACTCGGCGTGATGCCGGTGCTCAAGTGGCCGAACGACGTGCAGTTGCCCACGCCCGGAGGACCGCGAAAACTCGCCGGCATCCTGACCGAGATGGCGAGCGAGCGTGACCGGATCCGGCAGGTCGTTGTCGGCATCGGCGTCAACGTCAATGGAACGTCGTTTCCACCCGAACTCGCCGACAAGGCCACCTCGCTGCGCATCGCCTCGGGCACGCTGGTTGACCGCAAGGCGCTGCTCGCGACCCTACTCGAGTCATTCGACGAGGCGTACGGTGTTTGGCTGAGCGACGGCCCTGCGCCGGCCCTGGCCGCGTGGCGACGGTACGCCGCGTTTGGCGTGCCGTGCCGGGTGGACGTCGAAGGCAAATCCGCGTCTGGCACGGCCGTCGGAATCGACGACACCGGTGCCTTGCTGCTGCGCACCGATCGCGGAAGTGAGCTTCGCATCGTCGCCGGCGAGGTCATGGCGCCGTGAGCGTGCTGCAAGCGTTGGTGCTCGGACTCGTGCAAGGCGTGACCGAGTTCCTCCCGATCTCTTCGACCGCGCACCTCAAGATCGTGCCCGACCTGCTGGGCTGGCCCGATCCGGGCGCAGCATTTTCTGCCGTGCTGCAGCTCGGCTCGCTGGTGGCGGTGCTTGGCTTCTTCTTGCCCGATCTGCTTGGAATGGCGCGCGCGTTCTTGGATCCAGCTCGCCGCAAGACGCCCGAGGGCATGGGGCTGCCGAACCTTATCCTGGGCACCATCCCGATCGGGATCGCGGGCCTGCTGTTGCGCCACGCGATCGAAGGACCACTGCGATCACTCTTTGTCATCGCCGGCGCACTCGCGATCGTGGCGATCGCCATGGTGCTGGTTGAAAAGTTCGCTCGACCGCACCGTGACCTATCGACCATCACCTGGCGCGACGCACTCGCGGTGGGCGCGGCACAGACCCTCGCACTTGTGCCCGGCGTCTCACGCTCGGGGATCACCCTGGTGGCGGGCATGATCCGAGGCTTGCGGCGCGACGCAGCCGCGCGCTTTTCGTTCTTGTTGTCGGTGCCCGCCGTCGGTGCCGCCGGCATTCTGGAACTTCCGCAGGTTCTTGGCACGCACGGCATCAGCAGCGCCGCGCTGGCCGTGGGTCTTGGCGCGGCGGCCGTGTCCGGCTACGCCAGCATCGGGTTGCTGCTGCGCTTTTTTCGCACCCGCACGACCATGCCGTTCGTCGTCTACCGCATCGCACTCGCGGTCGTTCTGGTTGTCCACGCCACCCGAGGGTAATTGCGGGTAACCGAGGTAGTCGAGGAGATGCGCTGCTCGCGATCCTGCGCGTCAATCCATTCCAAAGTCCTCCCCCATAGTTGACTTTATATTTATCTTACATATACAAAGTGGACTATGAATGCGCGCTGGTTGGCACCCCACCTCCGCGCTGCCCTTGAACGGCCCTGGGTCCATTTGCTCTTCGGCGCCCGCCAGACCGGAAAGTCGACGCTGCTGCGAGCCCTCCTTCCCGAGGCCGACCTCTGGCTCGATTTTTCTCGCCCGGCGGAGCGCTCGCAGTAGCTGGCATCGCCCGATCGATTCGTCGACGAGTGTCTGGCCCTGACCGCGCGACCCGCCCGCGTGGTCGTGGACGAGGCCCAGGCCGTGCCCGCCATCTTCGATGCTGTTCAGCACCTGTTCGATCGCGACCGAAAACGCTTCCGGTTCGTTCTTTCCGGCAGCTCCGCCAGAAAACTGCGCGTCACCGGCGCGAACCTTTTGCCCGGCCGGTCGATGCTGCACCGGCTTTTTCCTCTGGTTCTGGCCGAACGTCCCGCGGCAGATCCCCACCTTGCCGCAGGGGCCACCTCCATCGTCTTGCCGCTGCCGAAGGCACCCACGCGCGCCCAGCGCAGCCCGATGTTTCCACCCGCCACACTACTGGATCGACTTGCGTTTGGAGACTTGCCCGGGGTCGTCCTCGCGGCCAAGGTCGACCGAGAACCGCTGCTGCGGGCCTACGCCCAGGTGTATCTGGAAGAGGAGTTGCGCCGCGAGGCCCTGATCAAGGACTGGCCAATCTTCGCCCGCTTCCTCAGGCTGGCTGCGCTCGAAAGCGGAGGAATCGTCAACTACTCCAAGATCGCAAACGAGGCGGGCACCAGCGGTCCCACCGTCAAAAGCCACTATCAGCTCCTTGAGGACATGTTCGTCGGCTTCCACGTCCAGGGCTTCTCGGGCAGCGCGCGAAAACATGTGCTGTCGACGCCGCGTTTCTTTTTCTTCGACCTCGGAATTCGTCACGCTGCGGCCGGACTCTTGCCGTCCCACGACACTGTGCTCGCGGATCCTGGGCGCAACTTCGAGCAATGGGTTGGCATCGAGCTGTGGAAGCGTCTTGCGTATCTCGGTCGCGGCCAGATGTCGTACCTGCGGACCAGGGCAGGTGCGGAAGTCGACTTCGTCCTTGAACTCGAAAATCGCCTTGTGCCGATCGAAGCGAAGTGGACGGAGAATCCATCGCTGCACGACGCGCGTCACCTCATCTCGTTTCTCGACGAGCAGCCGGAGCGCGCGCCACATGGCTACGTGGTGTGCCGATGTACCCGGCCCAGACAACTGGCCGAGCGCGTCACCGCTATCCCCTGGTGGTCGCTGTAAAGACCCGGCCGCTTACATTCAGGGTAATTCCCGATGGACAGTCGACGGCCATCCGAGTAAGCTGCGGTTTCTTGCTCACGATATTTTTGCAGTTTGAACGAAAGGCTGGGCCCATAGCTCAGCGGTCAGAGCTGGCGGCTCATAACCGCCTGGTCCCTGGTTCGAATCCAGGTGGGCCCACCGGTGGACACGATGGAGGTAGCGTTGCGCGAAGAGATTAGGCGACTGGAAGAGTTGCAGAGGCTGGACGCCCAAGTCAACGAGCTTGCCACGGCTCTCGCGGCGATACCTGCCAAGGTACAGTCCTCGCGGATCGACATGGATCGCGTGGAAGGCATGCTCACCTCCGAGCGAACTCAGCTCGGCGAGACGCAGCGCTATTACCGGGAACAGAAAGCGCTTCTCGAATCCGACGAGGGTCACGTGTCAGGGGCCAAGACCAAACTATCCGCCGCCAAGAACTCGCGCGAGTTCAACGCCGCCCAGAAGGAGATCGAGCAGACGCGCGAGAGCGTCGAGAAGCGGCAGGCCGAGGTCGAGAAGCTGGTCGCCGCGATGGCGGCCAAGGAAGCGGTGCTCGCGGAGCGGGCGAACGAACTCAAAACGGTGCGCGCGTCGCTTGAAAAGGACGGCGAGATCGCGCGCGGCAAGATGGCCGAGGTCGAAGGCAAGATCGCCGCGATCAAGGTCGAGCGCGACAAGCTGTCCGCCGCCATCAAACCGGACATGCTCAAGCGCTACGGTGCCATCCGCATGCGCCGTGGCCTCGCGCTGGTCGCGGTGGGCAACGGAAGCTGCCGCGGCTGCAACATGAATATTCCGCCGCAGCTTTACAATGTGCTGCAGCGGGGCAGCTCGATCGAGCTCTGCCCGTACTGCCACCGCATGATCTACTGGGAAGAGGTCATGAAAGACCCGCCGGTCGAGGGTGCAGCACCCGCCGACGAGGCGGCACCCGCCAAACCGGTTACCGCCAAGGCCGCCAAGGCCACCAAGACCGCCAAGACCGCCAAGGCCGCCAGCAGCGGCGCTTGAGCCGCGCCTCTTCAGCGCCCGTGCCGCCCGCGCGGTGCTATAGTTGCACCGCTTCAGGCTGGAGTCCGGTAGGTGATCGCGTCGGGGCGCCGCAAGGCGTGCCCGCCGAGGAAAGTCCGGGCTCCCAGGGCAAGGTGCTGGCTAACGGCCAGTCGAGGTGACTCGAAGGAAAGTGCAACAGAAAATAAACCGCCGGCGGTCCTGTGCCGCAGGCAAGGGTGAAAAGGTGCGGTAAGAGCGCACCGCTCCTCCGGTGACGGAGGGGGCACGGTAAACCCCACCCGGAGCAAGACCGGTTACGGAATCGCGGGGCAACCCGCCGGCGCGGCCCGCGTCGATTCGAGATTCCGATGTTGGTCGCTCGAGCTCGTCGGCAACGGCGGGCCCAGATGAATGATCACCACCCGCGCGAGGCAACAAACGCGGGGACAGAACCCGGCTTAACGCCGGACTCCAGCAGGAAGCATTACTTCAGACCCCGTCGGCGGCGCGCAACGCACCCTGCGGCAGCGGGCGGGGCCGGGCATGGCGCGAGCGCAACAACGGACCGAGGAACTGGCCGGTGTAGGAAGTCGAGATTTTTGCCACTTCTTCCGGCGTTCCGGTGGCGATGATTTGCCCGCCCGCCGCGCCGCCCGCCGGGCCCAGGTCGATGACGTGATCGGCCGCCTTGACGACGTCAAGGTTGTGCTCGATCACGAGCACCGTGTTCCCGCGCTCGACGAGCTGGAAGAGGACCTCGAGGAGCTTCTTTATGTCGTCGAAGTGGAGCCCCGTGGACGGCTCGTCGAGGACGTAGAGCGTCTTCCCCGTCGCGGAGCGGCCGAGCTCCTTGGCCAGCTTGACCCGCTGCGCCTCGCCGCCCGAGAGGGTCGTCGAGGGCTGGCCGAGCGCGACGTAACCGAGGCCGACCTTGTCGAGCGTCTCGAGGAGCTTCGCGACGTGCTTGTGGTTGCGGAACATCTCGAGCGCCTCGCGCACG
>CAYSKR010000071.1:0-4749 GCA_964431675.1 uncultured Myxococcales bacterium | reverse complement strand
CGTGGCAGGCGGGCAACGCCATGCTCTTGCCCAGGCACTGCGCGCGGGTGCCGCACGCCATGCACGTGTTGGCCGTCGTGTCGCAGATGGGCTTACTGCCCGAGCACTCGCCATCGGCGACGCAGGCGACGCACGTGCTCTGCGCCACGTTGCACGCGGGCGTGGCACCGCCGCACTTCGCGGCGTCCGTGGCGGTGCATTCGACGCAGCTTCCGCTCGCGTGGCAGGCGGGCAACGCCATGCCCTTGCCCAGGCACTGCGCGCGGGTGCCGCACGCCATGCACGTGTTGGCCGTCGTGTCGCAGATGGGCTTGCTGCCCGTGCAGTCGCCGTCGGCGACGCAGGCGACGCACTTGCTCTGCGCCACGTTGCACACGGGCGTGGCCCCGCTGCACTTCGCGGCGTCCATGGCCGTGCATTCGACGCAGCGGCCGGAAGCCGCGCAGGCAGGCGCGCCCGCGCGCCCGGCGCAGTCGCTCTTGTCGGCGCACTTGGCGCAGATGCCCGCCCGGCACAGCGGCTTGTCGGACGGACATTGCTCGTCGGCCGAGCAGGTGCCCGGAGCGTCGGATGGCCGCACGTCGGGTGCCAGATCCATCGCGTCGGCGTCACCCGCAGTCCCGACACTCCCGCCCGGGCCATCTGCGCCATCGCCAGCTTCGCGGCGGTCCGCCCCTGCGCTCGCATCCATCCGGGCGAGCTGATCGCACGTGTAGATCGGCGAGCCGCAGTACTGGCTGCTCGGCTCGGTTGGGAGCGAGCAGGCCAGTGTAGCGGACATCATTCCCAAGCACATTGCAACCCTGGCTCTCATCGTGCTCATTCTAAAAAGCTCCTCTCAGCCACAACCCCGATGGCACGAAAGTGACGGTCGTTGTGATCGACGACGACCATGGAAATAGCAGCACCCCGCCCACCATGGTGGCCCCGCCGAGTCCGGTCTGCACCCAGCCGGAAACTGCGGTTTTTGGGTAGACGCGCGGACAGACCGGATCGTCGCAGTCGCGCTTGCCGTCGCGCGCGAGGGCATAGATGCCAGAGCCAACCGCCGCCGCGCCCACCACCATCGCCCCAATGCCCAGAGCCGATCGCCACCTGGGGGCAGACGATTCTTCCGCGGTCGCCTGCGTGGGTGCCGCGGGCACGGGTCCGACCACCGGCTTGCGGCTCGGCACCACGGCGGACGATTCGACCCCGACGCCCCTCGTCCGTGGCTCGGCCGCGCTGGCCCCGGATTGCGCAACGGTAGACGCCAGCAGCGCAGCAAGTACGGCGACTCTTTGGGTCACTTGTGCTTGACCACGTATTTTCTGACTCGTTGACCGGTTTGCATGGGACGCGGGATACCTTTGAAAAACGGGCGCAACTTTACGCCATGAGGCTCGCGGCGGATAGAGCGAGGCCAGCGAGGCGAGGTAGTGTCTTCGCGCTCATGTCGGTGCCCGGGATTCGCCTGCGGTGATATAGATGCGCGAACCATGCAATCGCGCCTCCTGTTGGGCCTTGGGGTTTGGGGACTCGTGGCACCGCTTGCCTGCGCCACCGAACCACCACCACCGCCGGTACTGCCCACGCCTCCACCGGCCCCTCCGGCGACCCCAGACGCCGCCGCTCCGAAAGCACCAGCAGCGCCGCCCAGGAACGCCGCGTTTCTGAATCGTGATAAATCCGTTGCCACCCGCGTCGCCGACCTGCTTGGCCGGATGACGCTTGAAGAAAAACTTGGGCAGATGATGGATCACGCCCCCGCGATTCCCCGCCTCGGCATACCCGAGTACAACTGGTGGAACGAAGCGTCGCACGGCGTGGCGCGTGCGGGCGTCGCCACGGTGTTCCCGCAGGCGATCGGGCTTGCGGCCACTTTCGACGCCGCGCTGATGTTGCGGGTCGCGACCACGATCTCGGACGAGGCGCGTGCCAAGCACCACGAGTTCGTGCGGCAAGACAAACATGGCCGGTATCAGGGGCTGACCTTCTTCGCGCCGAACCTGAACCTGTTGCGCGATCCGCGCTGGGGCCGCGGGCATGAGACTTACGGGGAGGATCCGTTTCTGACCGCGCGGCTGGGTGTTGCGTACATCAAGGGGATGCAGGGCGAACACCCGCGCGTGGCGAAGACCGTGGTGACGGCGAAGCATTTTGCGGTGCACAGCGGTCCCGATGCGGATCGGCACCATTTCGATGCTCGCGTCTCGAAGCATGATTTGTTCGACAGTTACCTGCCGCAGTTCGAGGCCGCCGTGCGCGAGGGTCACGTTGGATCGGTGATGAGCGCGCGCAACGCGGTCAACGGCGAGCCCGCCAGCGCGAACACATTTCTCCTGGACGAGATCTTGCGCAAGCGCTGGGGATTCGGTGGCTTCGTGGTCACCGATTGTCATGCCGTGCGCGACCTCTGGCAGGGGCACAAGACCGCCGACAGTCCAGAGCAGGCCTCCGCCATGGCCATCAAGGCGGGGACGGATCTCGAGTGCGGCGATGACTTCACGGCGCTGGGCGCGGCGCTCAAGGCTGGGCTGATTTCCGCAGCCGAGATCGATCGCGCGCTGGGCAGGTTGATGACCGCGCGCTTCTCGCTGGGCATGTTTGATCCGGCCCCCGGCCCGTCGTTCGCCCGCATCCCGCTGTCGCGCAACGACGCGCCCGAGCACCGTGCCCTCGCGCTCGAAGCAGCACGGAAATCGATCGTGTTGCTTGAAAACCGCGGTGGGGTGTTGCCGATCAAGCCGTCGGTCAAGAAGCTGGCGGTCATTGGACCGGTGGCGGACGATGCTGCGATGCTTCTGGACAACTACAGCGGCACGCCATCGTCGCGCGTGACGTTGCTGCAAGGGATTCGATCGGAAGCGGCACGGCGGGGATTGGAGTTCAGCTCGGCAAGCGGAACGTCAGTGCCCGAGGCGGTCGAGACTGCCCGGTGGGCCGACTTGGTTGTGCTGACCCTGGGCCTGATCCCAGGCGAGCAGGGCGATCGCAAGGACATCAATCTGTCCGCAGCGCAGGACGAGTTGCTGCGCGCGATGGTCGCGACCAAGAAGACCGTCGTGCTGGTGCTGACCGGTGGCGGCGCGCTGGCCGTGCCGTTCGCCAAGGCCAAGGTGTCGGCGATTCTTGCGGCGTGGTCTCCGGGCGAGGAAGGTGGCACCGCTGTGGCCGACGTGCTGTTTGGCAAGGTCAGCCCCGCAGGAAGGCTGCCGGTAACGTTCTATCCATCGGCCGACGCGCTGCCGCCGTTCGCCGACTATTCGATGAAGAACAGGACGTATCGGTACTTCACGGGCGCGGCGCTGTGGCGGTTTGGTCACGGCAAGAGCTACACGCAGTTCAAGTACGGCGCGCCGAAGATTTCCCTGGCCAAGATCGAAGCTGGCAAGACCGCCTACCTGTCGATTGAAGTGGCCAACGCGGGCAAAGTGGACAGCGACGAGGTCGCTCAACTGTATGTCACCGCGCCTGGGCCTGCGGGGGCAGTGCCGATCCGGTCGCTGGTGGGCTTTCAGCGCGTGCCTCTGCGGGCGGGCACCCGAAAGATCGTTTCGTTCGCGGTGGGGCCAGCTCAACTTTCAATCGTCGACGAACAAGGACAACGTGCAGTCAACCCAGGACGGTTCACGCTCGCGGTCGGTGGGGGGCAACCGGGTGCGGGCAACAAGTATAAGGATGCGGGCGAGGGTGTGACGATTTTCGTCGACGTTGATGGCCAGCCTTTCATCGTGCCGTGAGTTGGGGCGGACCGTGGGACGTTTGATTCGAACCCCCGGGCGGGTTGTTCCTGGTGCGGTGGTGACCGCGCGCGAACAGGCCGCGCGCATCGTGGCCGAGGCCGAGGCACGCGCGCAGACGATGCGCGACGAGATCGAGGCGGTCACCGAGGAGGCGCGCCAGCGCGGATTCGACTCCGGGTACGCGGCGGGCAGGGATGCCGCTCTGGGCCAAGCGAGCGAAGTCGTCGTGTCAGCGCGGGCAGAGGCCGAGCGGACGCGGCTTGCAGCCAAAGACGCGGCATTCGTGCTGGCGCGCAAGATGGCGGAGAAGATCGTCGCGCGCACGGTCGAGATTTCTCCCGACGTGATCGCGGATATCGTGGGCCGGGCGCTTGCAGCGGCGCGCCCCAAGACCGGCCCGGTGACCTTGCGGGTGGCACCGACCGACGAGCCGACGGTCCTTGCGCGGCGCGCGTCATGGGCTGGCGGTGCCGCAGAATTGCACGTGCGGGTAGTTGCGGACAGCGCGATCGAGCCGGGTGGATGCATCGTCGAGACGCCCATCGGCCGACTCGACGCGCAGGTGGCTTCGCAGCTTGATGCGTTCGAACGCGCGCTCGGCGGGCGCTGAGCCCACTGGTCCGAAATACGCAGTCCGCGACGGATCGCAGACTATGGCCAGCGCGCGTACAGCGGCAGTGCCGCGGGCGCGGGGAACAGGACAAAGTCGGTGCCCGAGCCGACGGCGGGGCTGGAGATCGTGATGGCCGGTGTCTTGTCGCCGCCGCTGGTCAGTTGGTCGGCGCTCAGCCGTCCGAACTTGCCCTGGGCACCGGCGAACCACAGGCCGCCGCTCTCGTCGAAGGCCATGCCTTCGGGCAGCGCCAGCACACTGCCGCTGATGTGGATCGCGGGCGTCAGCGTCTTGGTCCCCATGCCCATCAAGTCCGCAGAGGTCAGCTTGGAGATGCCTCCTTCATAGCCAACCCACAAGTTGCCGCTGGCGTCGAAGGCCAGCGTGTTGGGGTTGCTGCGTGGGCCGATG
>CAYSKR010000070.1:0-5595 GCA_964431675.1 uncultured Myxococcales bacterium | reverse complement strand
GTCGGAATCACCAGTTGGTGAAACGGCGCCTTCGGTGCGATGTCGCCGAACGCCACGACGTCGTTGTCCCGGAACGTGACCGCCGCGGGAATGCGTCCGTCGACGATCTTGCAAAACAAGCAGTCAGAAGTGCTCGACATGAATTCTCCTCGTCACAAAGCCAGCAGGCGATCCCTGGTCTGCTGGAACGTGCTGGATTCGTGGGTACCCTGGCGAAGGAAAGCTGTCATCGCATCCATCTTCGCGATCGCAAGGTCGGTGCGCGGATCGCTGCCCTTCTGGTACGCGCCCAGCAGAATCAGATCGCGGTTGCGCTCGTAAGCGGCGAGCAACTCGCGCACCTGGCCGGCCGCGCGCAGGTGGTCGGCGTCCGCCACGCTGGTCATGACCCGCGACAGCGAGGGCAGCACGTCGATCGCGGGCCAATGATTTCGCGCGCCCAATTCGCGCGACAGGATGATGTGGCCGTCCAGAATGCCGCGCACCTCGTCGGCGATGGGTTCTTCCATGTCACTGCCCGCGACCAGCACGGTGTACAGCGCGGTGATCGATCCCGTCGCCGAGTTCCCGGTGCGTTCCAGCAGCCTTGGCAACAGCGCAAACACGCTCGGCGGATAGCCCTGGCGCGCCGGCGGCTCACCCGCGGCGAGGCCCACTTCGCGCTGCGCGCGCGCGAACCGCGTCAGCGAATCCATCATGAACAGGACGCGCTTGCCCTGATCGCGAAACCATTCGGCGATCGCCGTCGCCACGAAGGTCGACTTGAGGCGCACCAGGCTCGGCGCATCGCTGGTTGCGCACACCACGACGGAGCGCGCGCAACCGGCCTCGCCCAAAGCGTCGTCGAGAAACTCCTTGACCTCGCGCCCACGCTCACCGACCAGGCAAATGACGTTCACGTCCGCGTCGGTGTTGCGCGCGATCTGTCCCATCAACGTCGACTTGCCAACGCCCGCGCCGGCAAAAAGGCCGAGCCGCTGCCCTTCGCCAACGGTCAAGAACGCATCGATCGCGCGCACGCCGAGCGCCAGCGGGCGATCCACGCGACGACGGCTCAGCGGATCCGGCGCTTTTCGATCCACCGCCCACTCAACGACCTCGCCCGCGATGCCGCCACGGCCGTCCGCGGGTGTACCCAACCCATCGAGCACCCGTCCGAGCAAGCCGTGGCCGACGCGCACGCTCAGCGGTCGGCCGGTCGGGCTGACGAGTGCGTCGGGACCGATACCGGCGATCTCGCCCAGCGGCATCAACACGACTTCATCGCCGCGAAAACCGACGACCTCGGCGCGCAGCCGGGTCGACCCCGTGTCGATGTGCACGAGTTCGCCGACGTGGATGCCGGGCACCGTCGCCCGCAACACCAGCCCGGTGGCCTCGCTCACCCGCCCGGCCAGCCGCAACGGGTTGGTTTCGTCAAGCGCCTGCAGCGCCTGCGCCACGTCGATCAAGGATTCGGGATTTACCGACACGGATACCAGTGTCAGTGCTGTCGTTGACGGCGGCGAAAGCACAGGCCAAGCACGGCGAGCACGGCGATGCAGGTTCCGCTTCCCGGTTGTCCGTTCGTCGAACAGCCGCAACCACCGGCTTTCGCGGCAGATGCCGCAGCACCCGGACCTTCTGCCGCGCCGCTGTCCGCCGCACTTGCGTCGCCCGCGGCCGTTGCGCCGCCTGCGCTGCCGCCGCCCGCTCCACCGAAGCCCGCTCCCGAGAGGCACCGCGCCAACTGCGCCTCATGCAGATTCGCAGGACCGAGCTTACTGACGCGCTCGTACCACCGCTCGTCGGGCGTCTGGAAAAGCTGTATCACGGAAGCATCAAGATAGCCGATGACGTTGGGTTGCGTCGATCCTTCGTATTTACCTCATGTGAGTCTCACGATAGCCCTGCCCATAACTCTTGACAATACCTCGTTTTTCGCACCAGCTCAGGGCTGCTGCATGGACAAGCTCAAATCTTTTGCGATGCCGCGCAAGGGATCGATGGTCGTTCTGGGCGCCCTGTGGGGGGGACTCGCGTGCGCGCTCCTCGCCGCTTGCGCACACAAGGCGGATCAGCCCATCTACGTTCTTGACGTCCTAATCAAAGGGGGACGAGTGATCGACGGCTCGGGAAAACCGGCATTTGCGGCCGACGTGGGGATCGCGGGGGGAAAGATCGTCGCCGTGGGACCGCTTGCGGGCGCGCGGGCCGCGCGGACCGTCGATGCAACCGGCAAGATCGTCGTGCCCGGCTTCATTGACATGCACTCTCACGCTGACACCGGGCTCGCCTCGTCGGATGCTGGTCGCCGTGCAGCTCCCAACCTCGTCACACAGGGGATCACGACGGTGCTCGTCAACCCCGACGGCGGAGGACCCTGGCCGCTCGAAGCACAGCGGGCGAGCATGGAGAAGGTAGGGGTGGGCCCAAACGTCGCGCTCATGGCGGGCCACGGAACCATCCGCCAGCACGTGATGGGCAACGATCACCGCCGTCCGGCGACCGCAGACGAGATCCAGCGGATGCGCGCGCTCCTGCGCCAGGCGATGGAGGCCGGGGCGTTCGGGCTGTCGGCGGGGCTCGAATACGTGCCCGGAATTTGGAGCACGACGGACGAGCTCGTCGCGCTGGTTCGAGAGATCGTGCCTTTCGGGGGCGTCTACAGCGTCCACCAGCGCAGCGAGTCCACGGATCCGCGCTGGTATCGCCCCAGCGTGGACAAGCCCGAGCAGCCGACCATGCTCGACGCCACGACGGAGACGATCCAAATCGGAGAGCGGACCGGCGCGCGGGTTGTTTGGTCGCACTGCAAGGTCATGGGGTCGCAATACTGGGGTCACAGCACTGCGGCCATCGCACTCGTCAATCAGGCGCGCGGGCGAGGGGTGGATGTTTGGGCCGACCAATATCCGTATCGGACCACCGGAGGGGACGGGAGCATGATCCTGATCCCGGGCTGGGCCGTAGGCGTGGATCAGACGATAGCCGGGCGCAAACGCGAAGGACACTCGCCGAGTGACTACGGCGCGGCTCTGACCGAGACACTGGCCGACCCGGCCGTGGCCGCGCGCGTGCGCCAAGACATTAGTTACGAAATGGCGCGGCGGGGCAGTGCTGAGAACATCCTCGTGATGGACTACCCGCAACGATCACTCGTGGGCAAGAGCCTCGCCGAGGTGGCGAAGTCTCGCGGCGTTCCGCCCGTCGAAATGGCGATCCACCTGCAGCTTGAGGGTTACCGCGATCGGCACGGGGGCGCGCGGCTGCGCGGCTTCTCCGCCGCCGAGAGCGACGTCGAGGCCCTGATGGCGCAGCCGTGGACCGCCACGTCCACCGACGCCGGGATCGCCTTGCCGGAGGATGGCCCAAACACGCACGTACGTTCTTATGGGACGTATCCGCGCAAGCTCCGTCACTACGCTCTGGATCGAGGGGTGCTGTCGCTGGAGAACGCCGTCCGTTCATCCACATCGCTACCTGCCCAGATTCTTCGGCTCGCAGACCGGGGCCTCATCCGTCCGGGGTTCTTGGCCGACTTGGCGGTTATAGACGTCGCGAGGCTGCGTGAGCGATCGACTATCCAGGAACCCCACCAGTACTCCGAAGGAATCGACTACGTGCTTGTCGGCGGGCGCTTCGTCGTAGAAGCAGGAAAGCCCAATGGGGCGCTGCCCGGCAAGGTGCTCTCCTTGCCTCGCTAAGTTTGATTCCACGCACAGCGAACGCAGCGTACAGTCTCGCAATGGTCAACTTCAATCGAGTGTTTCTCGCGCTGGCGGGCTTGATGGGCCTCGCCGCAGCCAAGCCGGCTGATTCGCCGAGCGAAGCACCGCACCCGTCGGTGATCGCGGCGGGAGCGGTCCTGCTCAAGGACTGGGCGCCGGAGTCCTCGCTGGTGGTCCCGAAGACCGAGGTTCCCAGGGCCCGTTTTCCCGTCATCGACGTGCATTCCCACGCCTACACCAAGGATCCGGCAAAGATCGCCCAGTGGGTGCGAACGATGGATGACGCCGGGGTCCAGACCACGGTTATTCTGACCGGAGTGGTGGGAGCCGCGTTCGACGAGTTGGTCGACCTTTACCTCACGCCCTACCCGAAGCGCTTCCAGCTCTACGCCGGCGTCGACACCCGGGACTTCGAGGCACCCGACTACCCCGAACGCGCCGCTGCCGAGCTCGAGCGCTGCTACCGCAAAGGCGCTCGCGGAGTGGGCGAGCTGACCGACAAGGGCTCGGGCTATGCCGGCGGAGCCCTGCCGCGCGACAGGCGCCTGCATCCCGACGATCCGCGCCTGGATCTCTTTTGGAGGAAAGTCGCCGCGCTGAAAATTCCCGCCAACATCCACATGGCTGATCATCCTTCCGTTTGGCGGCCGCTCGATGGCCGTCAGGAGCGAAGCCCTCGGTACCAGATCTACAACCAGCACGGGAAAGACGTTCCATCGTACGAGGAGCTGCTGCAGATCCGCGACCGGCTCCTGGCGCGCCATCGGAAGACGATTTTCATCGCCTGTCACCTGTCCAACCAAGGCAACGACCTGGCCTCGCTGGCCAAGGTCATCGACCACCATCCGAACCTGTACATCGATCTGTCCGCCCGCGCCTACGAGGTCGGCCGTCAGCCGCGCGCGGCTGCCAAGTTCATCTCGAAGTACAGGGACCGGATCCTGTTTGGCACCGACCAGGATCCGGACAAGGAGATGTACCTGAGGTATTGGCGCTTGTTCGAGTCGGCCGACGAATACATGGTCGGAGGCAACTGGTGGCGGCTCTATGGACTCGACCTCGCCGCGCCCGTGCTCAAGGCGATCTACCGCGACAACGCCGTCCGGATCATGAATTGGCAACGGCCATGACCCGGAATGGAGGCATAGTCATCATCATGAGCAACCAACTGTCTAGCCGAGCGTCTTCAATTGTCGTGATCGCCGGTTTCGCGGCGTCGCTGGCGCTCGTCGCATGCGGAGGCATCAGCTCGAACGCGCTTACGCCGCTGGACAATGCAGGCGATAGCACCGGCGGCTCCGGCTCCGGCGGCGGGAGTGGCCATGCAGGGAGTTCCGGCGCGGGCGGCATGGGCGGCGCGGGCGGCATAGGCGGCATGGGCGTGGCGACCGATGCGCGCGCGGACGCCGCCGCTGATTCGGCTGACGTGGCCACCATGGGTGGCGTGGGTGGCACAGAAGCAGTCGGCGGTATGAGCGGCAGTGGCGGGATCGATGCAGGCGTCGATGTCGCACCGGATCGCGCACCCGACCTGACGCCTGACCTCACGCCAGATCTAACCCCTGACCTGACCCCCGACCTCACGCCAGACTTGCAGCCCGATGCATCGAATCCGCCAGTCGCCAGCGCGGCGACGGGCATCATGGCGACGACCTTCACCGCGAGCTGGACTGCGGTGACCGGCACAACCTCTTATCTGCTGGACGTGGCCACCAACCCCGGCTTCACCACCTTCGCGACCGGCTTCGAAAACGTAAGCGTCGGTGCCGTCACCTCAACCAACGTGACCGGCCTTCAATGCGGCACCACCTACTATTACCGGGTCCGCGCCAGCGGCGGTGGCGGTCCGAGCGCCAGTTCGAACGTGATCACGCTCTTAACCACG